>JBBIOQ010000053.1:0-26661 GCA_037443285.1 Sphingobacteriales bacterium
AACGATGTGTTCCTCGCAGCGTTGGCCGGATATTACAAGCTCGATGACCAATCTGCCATCACCTCTTCACTTAGGTATTTTAACTTGGGTGATATCCAGATTACAGATTTTGCAGGCAACCCGCTCAGTACCGGCAAGCCATCCGAATTGGCTTTCGACTTTGGCTACAGCCGCAAACTCAGCGAAAAATGGAGCGTGGGTGCTGCCTTGCGATATATTAATTCAAACCTGGCCAGGGGCTATGCATCAAGCAGTGGCGTGGTTTACCAGGCCGGCAATACACTGGCCGGCGATGTGACTGGATTCTACAACGGTGTGGATGAAACCGGGAAAGGCTGGCGTTTTGGTCTCGCATTTACCAACCTCGGTGGCAAAATTGGGTATACCAACAATGCTGAAGAAAAGGATTACATACCTGCCAACATGGGCATCGGCACATCCTATACGGCTGTATTCGACGAAACCAGTAAGATGATGTTTGGCTTTGATATGAACAAACTCATGGTGCCCACTCCGCCTGTGGCAACCGGCGACAGTGCTACCGATGCCAATGCACTGATTGATTACCGCAGCCAGAGTGTGGTTTCCTCCTGGTTTACTTCATTTACAGACGCTCCCGGTGGTTTCAGCGAAGAATTGAAAGAAATTCAATTGAGTTTTGGCGCCGAATACAGCTATGCCGACCAGTTTTTTGTTCGTGCAGGCTACTTTTACGAAGATGCTACCAAGGGCAACCGCAAATATGCAAGTGTGGGTGTTGGTCTCAAATTCAACACTTTCGGACTCAATTTCTCATACCTCGTTCCTTCGGGCAGCGGCACCAACCGCAACCCGTTGAGCAACACCCTGCGTTTCAGCCTTTCCTTCGATTTCGACGGTCAGCAATAGCATTGTCAACAAACTCATTTTTCAGCAAAGCGGAGGCACTTACCTTCGCTTTGTTCATTTAAAAACGGGTATATGTTACGAACAGGAATAGGCATTGATTTTCACCAAATGGCCGATGGTCGCGAATTGTGGATTGGAGGCGTAAAAATTGAACATCACCAGGGATTGTTAGGGCATAGCGATGCTGATGTTTTGCTGCATGCCATTTGCGATGCCATGCTAGGGGCGCTTGCACTTGGAGACATTGGCATACATTTCCCCAACAACGCTGCTGAGTTCAAAGACATTGATAGCAAAATTTTGCTTGAAAAATCCATTGAAATGGTGTGGGAAAAAGGCTACAATGTGGTAAACATTGATTCAACGCTTTGCCTTGAGGAGCCTAAAATCAAACCCTATATTAACCACATGCAATTAGTTATTTCTTCTATCCTGAAAATTGGATTGGACGACATTAGCATAAAAGCAACTACTACAGAACAAATGGGATTTATTGGCAGGAAGGAAGGCGTGGCTGCATTGGCAACCGTGTTGCTGCAAAAAAACATGGGAGATTAATATGCCGCTGCAGGTAAAAATTGTAAATCAGAGCAACAACCCTTTGCCGGCTTATGCTACTGAAGGCGCCTCTGGACTCGATTTGAGGGCATTTTTAAGCGAGCCCGTTGAATTAAAATCCATGGAACGCTATTTGGTCCCAACTGGAATATTTTTAGAAATTCCTCATGGTTTTGAGGCGCAGGTGCGACCACGAAGCGGCCTAGCCATCAAACAGGGGCTTACCTGTTTGAATACTCCCGGTACTATAGATAGTGATTACCGCGGCGAAGTGAAAGTGATTCTCATTAATCTCGACACCCAGCCGCACACCATACATCCCGGTGACCGGATAGCACAAATGATTTTTCAAAAAGTGGAAATGGTGGAATGGGAGCAGGTAAATATGCTTCAGGATTCTCCACGTGGAGAAGGTGGCTTTGGACATACCGGCAAGCATTAATTTAAATATTCAGCAATAATGATGAGTTCTTCATTTTTCCAGGGCATGAAAACACAATTCTTCATTTTTGCCACATAGCATAGTTATGTACACAACAGTGAAATCAATTTTCGTACTGCTTACAGTTTTGGTATCGCTTGCAGCATGCAGGGCCACAAAAAAAATACAGACTGCGATGAGCAAAGTGGACACCACTTCAGTGAAGCCTGCAGTCAAACCTGAAATAGATTCGGCAGCCATCAAAGCAGATCTGCTCAGTCGCATTGAAAGCCACCATATTGATTTCGACTGGTTTCTTGGAAAAATTAAGGTTGACTTCAGCGATAACACCGGAAAAGACGCAAGTGCCACTGCGTTTGTGCGCATCAGAAAGGACAGTGTAATGTGGATTTCAATGACAGGTTTGTTGAATATTGAAGGCTACAGAGCCCTGATAACACAGGATTCGGTGTTTGTGATGGACAAACAAAAGAACACCATTTCGCGGCGAAGTGTAAGTTACCTGCAAGAAATTATCAAATTGCCTGTGGATTTTAAGGTGTTGCAGGATCTCATTGTTGGCAACCCTGTTTATTTCCCGGATAATATTGTTTCATTTAAGAATAATGGGAATACAGTAATGGTACTCGGCATAGGCGAATTCTTCAAGCACCTGGTAACCCTGGATACTACCAGTAATCTGATTATGCATAGCAAACTGGACGATGTGGACGATATGCGCAACCGTACATGTGACATAACACTTGGCAACTACAGCAATATTCAGAACCGCCAGTTCAGTTCCTACCGGGAGATTACAGTTACAGAAAAATCAAAGCTGGATATCAGGCTCGATTTTAAGCAGGTTGTTTTCGATCAGCCACTATCATTTCCCTTTAATATTCCTAAAAATTTCACATCAAAATAATACAAACAACCCCTGCTCGTTTCATTACCATAAGTTTACTTATCCCTTCTTTCAATTCTACTACTATGCCGCGAATAGTTTTAATAGTTGTTGCGTTATTTTCTTTTTCAATGGCAATAGCACAGCAAGGCCAGAGCAAGGAAGAACTGCAGCGTAAGACACAAGTCCTGCTGAAAGAAATTGAAGACGTTAAGCAATCATTGGAAGAAACCCAGAAAAACAAAAAGCAAACTTTAGGAGTACTGCGCAACATTGAAAAAAAGATTGACATCCGCAACCAGGTAATCGACAACATTAAAGGCGAAGTGTATTATGTTGAAAAGGATATCATTAAAACCTATCGGGAAATTGATACCCTAAAAAGTGAACTCAGTACACTGAAAGAACAATATGCACAAAGTGTAGTGTACGCCTATAAAAACAGGAGCAATTACGACTTCCTGAATTTTCTTTTTTCTGCAAACAGTTTTGGTGATGTATTGAAGCGTGTGTCCTACCTGAAAACCTACCGAAGCTTTCGTGCACAAAAGGCTGGCGACATAGTGAAAACCCAAAGCCTTATGCAGGATAAAATTGCTTCACTTACCGGCAAGCGTCAGCAAAAAACAGAGGCGCTCTCTTTGGAAAACAAGCAGATGCAGGAATTGGAATCGGAGAAGCAAGAAAAGGACAAAGTGATTGCTCAAATCCAGAGCCAGGAAAAGGAATTGCGCAAAACCCTGGCAACCAGGGAGAAGGAACGCAAGCAAATTCAGAACGCCATCGCAGCGGTTATCAAACGTGAACGTGATGAGGCACTTCGTCGCGAAAAGGAAGAAGAAGCCAAACGAAAAGCTGCTGCGAATGCTGCCAATAATAATGCCATTGTGGGCACAAAACCAGTGACAAAACCCAATGCGCCTTCTACTGCTGTTCCCGCCAAACCAAGGGAAACCAGTGTGTTCGAAAACACACCCGAAGGGTTGATTACCTCCCAGCAATTTGAAGAAAACCGTGGGCAATTACCCTGGCCTGTTGAAAAGGGAACAGTAACACTGCATTATGGGCTTAACTCACTTCCTGGCAAAACAAGGGCTATTGAAATTCCAAGCGATGGTATCACCATTGAAACCAGTATTGGCGCTTCGGTTAAAGCCATTTTTGCCGGTGAAGTAGGAAGTGTATTCAATGTGGGTGACCGCCAGGTAGTATTGCTGAAACATGGTAAATATTTCACCACTTACAGCAACCTGCAAAGTGTATCGGTAAGCAGGGGGCAGAAGGTTTCTGCAGGCCAGGTGTTAGGTCGTGCCATGTCCAACGATGCCGGTGTAGGAGAAATTGACCTTCGGGTCGATACTGAAAGGGGAACCATGAATCCAGAGGTCTGGCTCAAGCACAGGTAAAATTTGTTGAACATCCTTTGCAATTGTTCTCCCTTTTCCCCATCCTCAATAACCGGCTGCATGGCAGTTTGCCCTTTGCATTACTGCAACCCTTAATTTTACGCCCCCGTAAAAGCTAAGAGGTGTAAACATTATTTCTATGCCGCAGTATCCAAACAGGCAATTTCTCGATTTTGAAACGCCCATCAAAGAATTATATGAGCAGATTGAAGTCAATAAGAAAAATGCCGAAAAAAATAAGAATGTCGATTATACTTCCATCATTGCTCAACTAGAACATTCGATAGTTGAGAAGCGCAGGGAAATAACCGAGTCTCTCACCAGTTGGCAGAAGGTGCAACTGAGTCGCCACCCCGACAGGCCATATACACTGAAGTACATCCAGAAAATGACCACTGAATTTGTTGAATTGCACGGCGACAGAAATGTACGTGACGACAAAGCTATTGTAGGTGGGTTTGGAAAGGTTGACGGCCAGACCATGATGATTTTCGGCCAACAAAAAGGAATCAACACCAAAACGAGGCAGGAGCGCAATTTTGGTATGGCCAACCCCGAGGGATACCGCAAAGCATTGCGACTGATGAAGCTTGCTGAAAAATTCAATAAGCCCATTATTACCCTGGTAGATACTCCGGGCGCTTTCCCGGGCATTGAAGCAGAAGAACGCGGACAGGGTGAAGCCATAGCAAGGAATATTTTTGAAATGGTTCGACTAAAGGTCCCGGTGGTTTGTGTAATCATTGGCGAAGGCGCCAGTGGTGGTGCTATGGGTATTGGTGTTGGCGACAGGGTGCTGATGCTGGAGAATACCTGGTACACAGTTATCAGCCCGGAAAGTTGCAGTTCCATTTTGTGGCGTAGCTGGGAGAAAAAAGAAGTAGCTGCCGAGCAACTCAAACTTACCAGTGATCATATGCTCGAATTTGGACTGGTAGATGCAATAGTTCCGGAACCTGTTGGAGGCGCTCATTGGGATTATAATGAAGCTGCCAATAATCTTAAAAAAGCGATCATTCCTATCATTGAAGAACTAAAGCAAATTTCGCCTGAAGAAAGAATCACGCAGCGTATACGAAAATTTGGCGCTATGGGATTTTACGATGAACTGACCGACTAATCAATTCTCAGAATTTTCAATAAACAAAACATGATTTCTCTTACCGGTGTAGGCGTTGCCCTTATAACACCCTTTGATGCAGATTTTAGTATTGATTTTCCTGCGCTGGAGCGCATGATAGATTTCACTATTCGTGGCAAGATAGATTACCTCGTTACCTTAGGAACAACAGGAGAATCGGCTACCATGAGTGAAGCTGAACAACTGCAGGTACTCGATTTTACTTTGCAGAAAGTCAACGGCAGGGTACCGGTTGTAGTTGGAATTGGTGGCAACAACACTGCTGCTGTGGTGGACAAACTGAAGAAATGGCCATTGGATAATGTGGTGGCTGTGCTTTGTGTTAGTCCATACTACAACAAGCCTTCACAGGAAGGCATTTACCAGCATTATGCAGCGTTGGCAAACGCATCGCCAAAGCCTGTCATTCTGTACAATGTTCCAGGACGCACCTCCTCCAATATTGCTGCCGAAACAACTATCAGGCTGGCGAATGATTTTTCAAATATCATTGGCATTAAAGAGGCAAGCGGCAATATGGTTCAATGCATGCATTTGATTAAAAACCGACCCCAGGGATTTCTGCTTATCAGCGGCGATGACCACGTAACGCTACCACTCATCGCCTGTGGCTTTGATGGAGTAATCAGTGTGATTGCCAATTCTTCACCGGCTGAATTCTGCCAGTTGGTACATATGGCTATGGCCGGCAATTTTGCTGAGGCCAGAAAATTCCAATCGGCAATGCTGGAGAAAATGGACATGCTGTTTGTAGAAAACAATCCCGCAGGTGTTAAAGCATTTTTGGCCGAAATGGGTCTTATTAAAAACTACCTGCGTCTTCCACTGGTACCCCTCAGCGAAAAGTGGATGGATAAATTGAGGAAGTTGGTGTGACCACTAAGGCACTTATATTTTTTCTGAACCAGATTGTTGCATGCAGCCTTTGTTGCATGCAATTTTCTTTTGCACAGCAGGTGCAATTTGTATTGAAAAATGTGCCAGCCGGCACTCCGATGGACAGTGTATTCCTTGCAGGAAATTTCAACGGTTGGAACCCGGCCGACAACAGATACAGGTTTAATGCAAAGGGCAATGCTTCAATGCAGGTAGTCCAACACACGATCATTGAATACAAATGCACTTTGGGCTCATGGCAAAAAGTGGAAGTGAATGCGACCGGTCAGGATATTGGTAATCGGGTATTCAAAATCGAAAGCGATACAACAATTGTTGTTGATATAGCTGCATGGAAAAATCAGGGCGCAGAAGTTCAAAAGCGTCATACAGCCTCTACCAATGTAATAGTTGTCGACACTGCATTTGGCATTCCACAACTTAACCGCAGACGTGCTATTCGTGTGTATTTGCCAGGTGATTACGCACTGCAGAAAAGTAAACGCTATCCGGTGTTGTACATGCAGGATGGACAAAACTGCTTCGATGAATTCACATCCGCCTACGGCGAATGGAAAGTGGATGAAACGCTTGACAGTATTTATCAAAAAACAGGCATGTCAGTAATTGTTGTTGCCATTGACAATGGCAATGAGCACCGCATCGGAGAATACAATCCGTACGATTCAAAATTCGGCAAGGGTGAGGGCGATGCCTACATGCAATTTGTAGTGAAGCAACTCAAGCCTTTTGTCGATAGTGCATTTCGAACATTGCCCCAAAGAAATGCTACCTGGATTGCCGGCAGCAGCATGGGCGGCGTCATCAGCACGTATGCGGTGCTGCAGTATCCAAATGTATTTGGTGGGGCGGGCATATTTTCACCCGCTTACTGGACGGCAGTTCCCATCTTCGATTTAGCTCATAAAACCACAAGTGCATTACCAAAAACATCTTTGTATTTCTACGCCGGCGAATTGGAAAGCAATGAAATGGTGGGCGATGAAAAGAAAATGGAGGGTGAATTTGCCGGAAAGAAAAACATTGTAATTCGCTCACGCATTGAGCCACAGGGTAAGCACCAGGAAAAATGGTGGGCGTATCGCTTCCCTGAATTTGTATCATTCATGTTGCAGGTAACCAATTCTCCTTCACCGGTAAATAAGTAACACCTTCGATGGCAAGGTCGGAGTTGGGATAAATGCTGCGCACTTCCTCCAGGAAAGGTGCAAGGTCATCGTACTTACTGCTGAAATGGCCTATAAGCAATCGTTTAGGTTGGCACAGTTGCGCAATCATCCCGGCTTGGTATGCAGTAGAATGAAATCGGAGAGCTGCCCTGTCGGCAAGGTCGTGTAGAAAGGTGGCTTCGTGGTACAGCAAGGTAACTTTTCCAATATAGCGGCAAATTTCGGGCAGGTAACGAGTATCAGCGCTGTATGCGTAGCTCACGGGCGGCGGTGCTGCTTCAGTAACAGTTGCGTTCTTAATGACGGCACCTTGTTTATTAATGTAATCTTCTCCCCATTTTAGCCGGTTGTAAAAAATCTGCGGAATTCCAGCTTCAATGGCCTTTTCCTTAAGCAAGGTGCGTGTGGCCTTTTTCTCCTGGAACACAAAGCCCCAGCAGGCAATTCGGTGGCTAACGGGAAAACAGGTGACCGAGTAGGCTTTTGCATCGAGAATAACACCTTCGGAAGGCAAAGCATGAAAATGAAGTTCATAGGGCAGGTGAGTGGCCGCAGCTTCGAGTTGAAGACGGATAATCTCCTCAAGTGGTGCCGGGGCATAAATATGAAGCGGCAATTCGCGGCTCATGAGTCCCATGGAAGTAATCAATCCTATCAATCCAAAATAATGGTCGCCATGCAAATGACTGATGAAAATGTGATGTATACGGCTTCGGCGGATTTTATAACGGGTGAGTTGCATTTGAGTTCCCTCGCCACAATCAATCAGGAAAATTTCTTCATTCCAGTACAAGGCCTGCGAAGTTGGATGCCTGTCGAATGCGGGCAAGGCTGAATTGTTGCCTAAAATGGTCAGGCCAAACATAATACTTTAGGATAGGTTCGTGATTATCACCAAAGACATCCATTTCCATATAAAAGGCTGCTTCGCAGCCAAATTCAGTTCCTTGAAAAGGATGTGGAATTTGTTGGAAATCAACCAGCTTCAGTTAATTGTTACTCATCAAATCCATCCAGCAACTCACGTTCTATTTCTTCCATCTGCACAATATCCCAGGCTTCACTTACGGTAGGTGTCACATTCAGCAACTCGAGCACATCTGTTTCATCCAACGCTTTTTCAACTAAAGGCTGCAAGCCGCAGATAACCAGGGAATGGTTGTTTTCATAGGAATTGCCTTGCCACAATACCAGTTGCCGGGAAAATTCCTCGTCAATTTGCTGTACCTTTTGTAAGCACAAAACGACATTCGCGGGAACCTGATTTTGCAAGTCAGACAGCAAATTGCCCAAATCTTCTGTCATATTAGCAGTAAGATGGTCCTCAAGCAGGTGTATTTCGTGGAATTTTTCCTTGGTATCGATTTTGAGGTTCATTTGCAATAGGTGAATAAGTTTTATAAAATTTTATTTCAAGTGTATTGCCATACAACCGAAATTGTTTCATAAACGTATTTACTTAAGAGCATTTGTCCTCCTGATTTTTTATACATCGTGTGTATTTGGTTTGTTTCGAATTAACACATGTGCATTATGATAAGGATGGCATCCCAGAATTAAATTTTTAATATTGTAAGAACAGGAGATTATATGGACGGCAACTTTTCACCACAAGTCAAAGAAATCATATCGTACAGCCGCGAAGAGGCCCTGCGATTGGGAAATGATTTTATTGGTACTGAGCACCTGCTGCTGGGCCTGATAAGAGATGGCGAAAACACTGCCATAAAGGTGTTGAAGCAACTCAACGTAGATCTGTATGAGCTGCGCAAGGAGGTGGAACTGGCAGTACGCGATAAGACAGGCAAGAATATAGCCAACATCAACAGCCTACCACTTACCAAACAGGCTGAAAAAGTCATTCGTGTAACGGTGCTTGAGGCCAAGGCATTAAAGAGTGCTACTGTAGAAAGTGAACACCTGATGCTAAGCATTTTGAAGAATAAAGAAAATATCGCCACGCAGATATTGCTGCAATACGAAGTAGACTACGATATTTTCAAAACAGAGCTAGGTGTAGTTCACAGTAGTGACTACCCTCCTAAGTCTGAATACACCGATGATAACGATGATGATTTTGACGAGGAAAGAAAAGGTAGCTATGGCGCCGGTTCCGGTAAATCATCATCCAGGCAACAGCAAAGCGGGCAGAAAAGCAAGACGCCAGTGCTCGACAATTTTGGCCGCGACATCACAAAGCTTGCCGAAATGGGAGCTCTCGATCCAATTGTTGGACGTGAAGCGGAAATCGAAAGAGTCAGCCAGATACTTTCCCGCAGAAAAAAGAATAACCCAATACTCATTGGCGAACCTGGTGTAGGTAAAACAGCCATTGTAGAAGGTCTTGCCTTGCGCATTGTGCAGCGCAAAGTGAGTCGTGTTCTCTTCGACAAAAGAGTAATTAGTCTTGACCTCGCTGCATTGGTGGCCGGCACAAAATACCGCGGTCAGTTTGAAGAAAGGATGAAGGCGATTATGAATGAGCTCGAAAAGAATCGCGATGTCATTCTTTTTATAGATGAAATTCATACAATAGTTGGTGCCGGCGGAGCCAGTGGTTCGCTCGATGCTTCCAACATCTTCAAGCCGGCGCTTTCCCGCGGCGAATTGCAATGTATTGGCGCATCCACGCTTGATGAATACAGAATGTACATTGAAAAAGATGGTGCCCTTGATCGTCGTTTTCAAAAAGTGATGGTCGAACAACCCTCTGTGGATGAAACCATCCAGATTCTGCAGAACATCAAGAGTAAGTACGAAGACTATCATAACGTTAACTACAGCGAAGAAGCAATTGAAGCCTGTGTAAAACTCAGCGACCGTTACATGACCGACAGGTTGCTGCCCGACAAAGCCATTGACGTAATGGATGAAGTGGGCGCACGTGTACACCTAAAGAACATCAATGTTCCGCAAAACATTCTCGACCTTGAAAAGAGGATTGAAGAAATAAAACTCGAAAAGAACAAGGTGGTCAAAAGCCAGCGTTTTGAAGAGGCTGCTTCATTGCGCGACACTGAAAAAAGATTGGGTGAAGAACTGCAAAAGGCAAAAACGGAATGGGAAGAAGAAAGCAAACACAAACGCTATCCAATTGACGAGGAAAACATTGCAGAAGTTGTGAGCATGATGACCGGCATTCCGGTAAAGCGCATGGTGCAGGCTGAAACTGAAAAGCTGCGTCGCATGTCAGACGATATGGGCGATATGGTCATTGGTCAAGATGAAGCCATCATGAAAGTGGTGAAAGCCATTCAGCGCAACAGGGTGGGATTGAAAGATCCAAAAAAGCCAATAGGAACTTTTATTTTCCTGGGACCTACAGGTGTAGGCAAAACTGAATTGGCCCGTGCCTTAGCCAGGTATCTGTTCGATAGCGAAGATTCTCTCATACGTATTGACATGAGTGAATACATGGAGAAATTTACGGTGAGCAGGCTGATAGGTGCACCTCCGGGTTATGTGGGGTACGAAGAAGGCGGGCAACTAACCGAAAAAGTTCGTCGCAAACCCTACTGCGTTATCCTTCTCGATGAAATTGAGAAGGCACACCCAGATATTTACAACATCCTTTTGCAAGTATTGGACGATGGACAATTAACTGATGGTTTGGGCCGCAAGGTGAATTTCAAAAACACACTAATCATCATGACTTCCAACATTGGCGTACGCCAGTTGAAAGATTTTGGAGAGGGTGTAGGCTTTGCAACACAAAGCCGCATGCAGAATGCAGATGAAAACAACCGTGCTGTTATCGAAAAAGCTTTGAAAAGAACCTTTAGCCCTGAATTCCTGAATAGGATTGATGACGTGGTTATTTTCAACAGCCTAAGCAAAGAGAATATCTTCTCAATCATTGATATCCTGATGAAAGGAGTGATGAAGCGTTTGAACACACTCGGGTTTGACCTGCATCTCTCACAAGAAGCCAAGGAATTTCTTGCTGACAAGGGATACGACCAGCAATTTGGTGCAAGGCCTTTGCACAGGGCTATCCAAAAATACCTGGAAGATCCACTGGCAGAAGAAATCTTGAGCATGCATATCAAACAAGGCGATGTACTGGAGGCCGGATTTGATAAAGAGAACCAGCGGATTGTATTCACCATGAAAGGGAAGGAAGAAAAAGTAGAAGAGAAAGCCTGATTATATTAATCCTATACAAACAGCCATTGAAGAAATTCAATGGCTGTTTTTTTTGATAGCAGCTGTAATAAAATTTGACAGGTGCTCATGAACGGCTCAAATTTGCAGGATGAATAAAATCATTGTAACGATTGATGGCTTTTCGTCCTGCGGCAAAAGCACACTTGCAAAAAAGCTGGCTGCACGCCTTCACTTCAAATACATCGATAGTGGTGCCATGTACCGGGCTATCACACTTTACTTCATTCGCAACCACATTAACTGGAATGATTCAGCTGAAGTGTTGGATGCTTTGAAAAACATTCAGCTTGAATTTTTTGTAAGTCCCGAAACAAAACAGAGCCAGATTTACCTTAATGGCGAAAATGTAGAATATGTCATTCGCGATTTGGTAGTAGCAGAAAAGGTGAGTGAAGTTGCTGCCATCAGAGAAGTACGTGAGTTTGCTGTGGCTGCGCAACAAGAACTTGGCAATGGCAAAGGCATTGTAATGGATGGCCGTGATATTGGAACCACTGTTTTTCCAAATGCAGAATTGAAAATTTTTCTCACAGCCGACCCAATGGTGAGAGTAGAAAGACGCTTTAAGGAATTGCTCGAAAAGAATCCTGCTGTAACAATTGAGGAGGTGAGAGCGAATATTGAAATGCGTGATTATATCGACAGCAACCGTGAAATAAGTCCACTGCGCAAAGCAGACGATGCAATTGTGCTCGACAATACTGACCTCACCCCGGAAGACACGCTTGACAAGGCATACGAAATCGTAAAAGCCTGTGTAGGGCGTTAAGCTTCCTGCTCAAAGCCACCGGCAATATCATCCATTGTGCGGGCTCCCGGAAAGAATCTGAGGATAGTTTCAATTACTTCTTCCACCAAAGCATCGGGGCAACTAGCTCCACTTGTAATGAGCAGTTTTGCAGGTGATGTTGAAGGCAGGTAGTTTTCTGTAGTCAATTCTTCTTTGGTTCGCCAGTTGTAATGCCTGATGAACCTGTTATTCAAAATGCTTTCAGGCGAATTGATATAATAAGTGGGTAGCTTTTCTTCGCACAATTCTACAAGGTGGCTTGTATTGCTGCTGTTATAGCCACCTACTACAATAGCGAGGTGAGCTGGATTTTTAAGCATTTCACGAACAGCTGTCTGGTTGTCGTTTGTTGCATAGCAAAGTGTATCCCTGGTGTCGGCAAAACGCAAGGCGCCTTTTTCGTCATTCGCACCGAAATGCTTGTTTACAATTTCCTTCAGGTAGTCTGCAATGGCCTGCGTATCAGTAGCCAGTTGCGTTGTCTGGTTGATGACGCCAAAATGCTTCAGGTCTTTGGTTATGTTAAATCCTTCACTGTATTTTCCTTTGAAGGCCTCATAGAAATCAGCAGCTTTTTTTTCACCAGTAATAAAGCCTGCAAGTTCAATGGCATCCTGCATGTTATTTACAATCACTGCAGGTGAATGCTTTGCTACCCGGCTAAATGTGGCTCTTGTTTCTTCATGTGCAGGTTTGCCGTGTATTACAAGGCTGTAGCCTTTGTCGCCGAGTTGTTCGCCACGATTCCAGACCTTCTCTACAAATGGACAAGTGGTGTTGTATTTCTCCGGAGAAATGCCAAGATTATGTAGTTTTTCTTCTATGGCTACAGTGGTTCCAAATGCAGGTATAATAACCACATCATCAGGTGAAAGTGTTTCAAAGGGGATTAGGGTTTTGCCGTATGAATCCTGCAAAAAAAGGATTCCTTTTGCAAGCAAATCTTCATTCACTTGCGGGTTATGAATCATTTCACTCAACAAAAAAATACGCTTACCCGGATTTTCTTCCACACACCTGTAAGCAATCTCAATTGCATTTTCCACACCATAACAAAAACCAAAATGCCGGGCCAGAAATATTTGTACTTCCCCAAAATCCAAAAGTGTTGGTGCAAAATCTTTCTTCAGTTTGTCTTCAGCTTTACGCTTTGACTTAATGGCAGAAATGAGGGAGCTTCTGTAGAAAACCGGAACGTTGAATTGCTTCATAGAACAAAAATAGCAATGGATGCCTGACTAGATTTCAATTTTGCAAATAGCTTACAAGATTAGAGTTAAGTTACACTAAATACAAATCGCAGAAGAAAGGGTTCATTCAGGAAGTGAAATCACATGCATGCCTTGGTCGTATTTCTTTTCAAGGGCATCCAAAATGGTTTGAATGTGCGCCGGGTTGTTGAGAAAGTCGGCCTTCGATACGTCTATAAGCAGTGTAGGCACAGCATGATGGCGGATGTAAGTATGATAGGTTTCCTGGATGTTGTACAGGTACTCATCGGGGATATTCTGTTCGTAGCTGCGGTTGCGTTTTCTGATGTTCTGCTGCAGTTTGCTCACGGGTGCATGCAGGTAAATGAGAATGTCAGGAGGAATTACCTGCTGGTGAATAATGTCGAATAACCGCTGATATAAGCGGTATTCTTCCTCCGACAAATTTACCCTTGCAAACAGTAAACACTTGGTGAAGAGGTAGTCGCTGATGGTTAGTGTGTTGAACAAATCGCGGCTCACCAGCATTTCTTTCAATTGCTTATATCGCTCTGCCATAAAGAAGAGCTCAAGTGGAAAGGCATACTGCTTTGGGTTTTCGTAAAATTTCGGCAGAAAGGGATTGTCAGCAAATTCTTCCAGAATCAGCCTCGCATTCAGTTTTTTGGAAAGCAAATGTGCTAAGGTGGTTTTGCCTGCACCAATATTTCCTTCGATAGTTACAAAATGATAGTCCATTTCCATTTACCCCTGTTAGGAGCAAAGCAAATGAGGCCGGCTATAATTTCGAAGAATACTTTTTCACATCCAATGAATCGGGGCAAACTTCCAGCAATTGTAGCATTGTTTGATGCAATGCTGGGTGAATCAGTTGTGGAGCTATTTCAGCCATTGGCTCCATTACAAAACGCCTCAGGTGCATTTGGGGGTGAGGAATTGTGAGAAGCGTTGATTGAAATACGAGATCATTGAACAAAAGAATGTCAATGTCAATGATACGCGGGCCGTATTTCACTGAACGTTTTCTGCCCATGGTTGTTTCAATCTGCAAAATGATTTGCAGCAATGCTTCAGGGCTGCGTTCTGTTTGTAATTCCAATACCTGGTTCAGATAATCGGGCTGTGGAATGCCGCCCCATGCGGCAGTTTCGTAAATAGACGAGCGTGCAACGATGGCCCCTGCCTTTGCTGCAATAGCATCGGCTGACTGATGCAGCGATACCGCCCGGTCGCCTAAATTTCCACCTGTAAGCAAATAAACTGTATTCATAACTACTGCGCCGGTCACGGGGTCAAATATCCTTATTTTCGAACGCTAATTTTACTTTATACCATGAAGGGTTTTCTCAAAATATTCTTAGCAAGTTTCCTTGCACTGCTGGTTTTTTCATTGGTGATGTTTCTGCTGGGAGTTGGCATTTTTAAAGCCGCCACCAGCGATGAAAAACCGGAAGTGAAAGCAAAGAGCGTACTCGTTATTGATATTTCAAAACCGCTCATGGAACAGAAAGTGGAAAGTGGTTTCAATATTCCTGAAGGAAATACTCCTGAAATTCTTGGCTTGCATGATGTGGTTGATGCTATCAAAACTGCAGAAACTGACAGCGCCGTCAAAGGAATATTACTGATGGGTGCTTCAAACCCCAATGGATTTGCTACCAGTGAAGAATTGCGCCAGGCATTGCAACATTTCAAGGTTTCGAAGAAGTTTCTGGTTGCTTACGGCAATTACTACACACAGAGAGGCTATGAGTTGGCAAATGTGGCCGACAAAATTTTCCTGAACCCTGCCGGTATGCTCGATTGGCAGGGCTATGGATACCAACTTGCATTTTTCAAGGATGCATTGGATAAGTTGGAAGTGAAACCTGAAGTTTTTTATGCCGGTAAGTTCAAAAGCGCCACTGAGCCTTTCAGACTTAATAAAATGAGTGATGCCAATCGCCTGCAGGTAAAAGCATTTATCGAAGAATTGTACCAGCATTTCCTGTTGAACACAGCATCAGCACGGCAGGTGGACACAGCAAGACTCAGACAATTAGCCACCCAGCTTTCCATGAAAACGACCAGTGATGCATTGAATGAAAAGCTGGTGGACAAATCATTTTATGATGATGAAATGCGTGAGTTTGTTGGCAGCAAAGTGGGAGAAAAGGAAATAGACAAAATCAATTTTGTTACCATTGGAGAATACATAAAAGCAGATCGGGGTAAGAAACAAGAAAGTGAAAACCAGGTAGCCATCATTTATGCACAAGGCGATATTGTTGATGGTAAAGGTGGTGATGACCAAATTGGTGGCGAGAGGTTCAGGCAACTTTTGCGCAAGGCCCGGTTGGATAAAAAAATCAAAGCAGTGGTGTTCAGGGTAAATTCACCGGGTGGCAGTTCGCTGGCTAGCGAAATCATTCATCGTGAATTGGTGTTGCTGAAAAAAGAGAAACCTGTGGTAGTAAGTATGGGCGATTATGCAGCAAGCGGTGGTTACTACATTTCATGCGCAGCCGACAGCATTTTTGCTATGGACAAAACCCTTACTGGTTCTATCGGCGTTTTTTCGCTCATGTTTGACGCCAGTAAACTCATGGGTCACAAACTCGGTATCACTTTCGATGAGGTGACTACGTCGCCTTCAGCAACGTTGGGTTCACCCTTCAGACCAATGACTGACCCTGAAAGAGCATATATGCAAAGCAGTGTTGATTCGGTTTACATGCAGTTTAAGTCGAGAGTGGCGGCAGGAAGAAAACTTACCCACGAATTTGTTGACAGCATAGCCCAGGGAAGAATTTGGAGCGGCACCGCGGCCCTTAAAATCGGGTTGGTGGACAGAATTGGGGGAATGAACGAAGCCATCGCCTGCGCGGCCCGCATGGCCAAATTGAAAGATTACGAACTGAGGCAATGGCCGGTTGTTCGGTCATTTTGGGACAAACTGTTTGGTGAAAAAGACAACAAGGAAATGCAAGTGGCTGTAAATATGAAGCAGCAAATGGGTGAGGAGTTTTATGTTGCCTGGCAACAATTCCGACAGTTGAAATCGTGGGTTGGTCAGCCACAAATGCGACTTCCGTTCTTCATCATGCCGGGCAACTGAGTTCACAATAATAACAATGCTTCGGTTGCATTAAAGAATACATTTGCCGCCAAATCAGGAACGGATGAAACCAAAATACAGCCAATGGGTGGCCATGCTCGCCATAACCAAAGGTGCATTGAAAGCCATTTTGCGAAGCCCGTCGGCGGTGTTGTTCAGCATTGCATTCCCACTCATTTTTATCCTTGTTTTTGGCTTCATAGGTGGTAGCTTCAGCGGTTCCATTTACAAAGTGGTGCTTGCCGATGATAGTGACACCACCAACGCAGTTTACTCAGCTATCAGGCAGTTGCCCAATATAAAATTCATTCAACCGGCTTCAAAGTCTGAGATGGAAAGTGACTTGCGAAAAGGAAGAATTACAGGGGTGCTTGGCATTTACAAAAGTCAGTCGAAGGATTCCGTTGCGCCTTATTCTATCCGCTTTCAATCCACCACCGCAAGCAGCGATAAGATTTACAGCTTCCTGCCATTTCTGGAAAATGTTGTAGGAAAGATTGACACCAAAATGTACCCTGGTAGGAACACCTATGCGAAAATTGAAAAGCCTCAAATTCAGGAAGTACGCAAGTATCGAACCATCGATTTTATTCTTCCGGGGCAGCTTGGATTTTCATTGTTGAGTGCAGGTGTATTTGGTGTGGCTTTCCTGTTTTTCAATTTGCGGCAGGCACTGGTATTGAAACGTTTTTTCGCCACACCTATTCACAGGGCATACATTGTTTTGGGCGAAGGCCTTGCACGTGTAATTTTTCAAATGATTACTGCTGTAATCATTATCGGACTTGGAACCTTTGCTTTTCAATTCACTTTAATAAATGGCTGGGTAACATTTTTCGAAATTCTTGTACTAAGTTTTATTGCATTGCTGGTATTCATGGGATTTGGTTTTATAGTCAGCAGTATTGCACGGAATGAATCATCAATTCCACCACTGGCCAACTTAATCACCATGCCGCAGTTTTTGCTTGCCGGCACATTCTTCAGTATTGATGTTTTTCCTTCGTGGCTGCAGCCTTTTTGCAAAATTCTTCCGTTGACATACTTCAATAATGCTATGCGCAAAATTGCATTTGAAGGCGCAAACCTCACTGATACCGCTTATGAAATTGGCCTGTTGCTGTTGTGGGGAATTGTGGTGTATGCTGTGGCTATAAAAGTTTTCAAATGGGAATAAATCCGGTTTCATGAAATTAGTAAAGTTGTTTCTTATCAGCTTTGTTGCCTTTGTTGTGTTGTTATGGGGAATTACTTTGATGTTTCCTTCGAACACTATTATCAGCAGGGTCATTTCTGTATCCGACAAAGCCGACACCCTTGCAAAAAAAATCAAGTCAAATGAAATAAGTATGCAAACCTTGTTAGCAGGAAACAACTCAGAACTGGTGGTGCATACTTCTGATATTCCATTTTATGAAAGCAACCTTTTTAACAGGGTTTCGAGGGATGCTGTGCCAAATGCCGACACTATTTTCTTCAGGGTTGTGTACCATAATGAGGCCATTGCAATGGGTGGATTGGCTCTTTACCAATTAAGTGCTGACAGCACAACTACACAAATGTTTTATGTGTTTCAGACTCCATGGTATGACCCATTGCACAAAATGAAAATGATGATGTCGGATAAAACATACGGACCTTCTCTTGACAGTGCATTGATTCGTCTGAAATCCATGCTTGCAACAACAAAATAATTCCCGGATTTCAATAAAAAATGCCAGTTTTTATAAATGCAAAACAGAATGGAAGCCGGCTGATTCAAAGCGAATTTGCATTTACTTTGCACGGCCGATTTGGCGGGATGTAGCGCAGCCCGGTAGCGCACTACGTTCGGGACGTAGGGGTCGCTGGTTCGAATCCAGTCATCCCGACTGCTAAATCAAAAAGAGGATGTCCGCTTGGCATCCTCTTTTTTTATGCAAATCATGCTGCCTTATTTTTTGAGCAGATGCGGCTTGCGACGGTACATTTTGAGCATGAATTCACCAAACATAGAATTGCCCCAGGCAAACCATTTCCTGGTGAAGTTTGACGGGTCGTCCTTGTGGAAACTTTCGTGCATATAGCCGGTTCCCGCATGTGTCGTTTGTAGCATGTCGAGGCATTTTTTCATCTCCACCTCATCAATACTTGTAAGGCCACGAACGATAATGCTCATAGGCCAAATCATATCCAATCCTGTGTGCGGGCTGCCGACACCTTCTGCCGCCTTTCCACTGAAGAAAAATGGATTCGATTCGGATAGGCAGTATTTACGGGTGTTTTCCCAAATAGTTTGCCTGGTGTTTGAAAAAATGTTGTCGCCAAGGTAGGGGATGGACAGCAGGCTGGGCATATTGGCATCATCCATCAGGTTGCAGCTTCCAAGACCGTTGGTCTCATACACCCAAATATTACTGAATTTTTCTGTGTACACAATTGCACTGTCCCACAGCACTTTGGCCAGCGAGTTTCCCATGTCAAAAGCTTGTCGGGCAAGGGTTTCATCGCCGGCAGCTTTGGCAAGTTCGTTCAGCCAGTCGAGGGAAAAAACGGCAAACCAGTTACTTGGCAGCAGGTAGGGGAAAATAGTAGCATCATCACTTGGCCTGAAGGTGGAGCAAATCATGCCGTTGGGCTTAGCCGGATATCCGTAGCCTGCCAGCGGCACTCCATCAGTCGCCCATGATGTTACTCGCTGAAAGGAATAGGGGCCATGGTTTTCCCAGCGTTGTTGTTCTTTAAATGTTTGGAGAATGAGGCGCATAGCCTGTTTCCAATCCGCATCAAATGCGCTGGTATCACCGGTTTGTGCCCAATAACCATAGGCCAGCCTGATGGGATAACACAAACTGTCAATTTCCCATTTTCTTTCATGGATACCAGGCTTCATTTTGGTAAGGTCACTTTTCCACTCACTCACTTTATTGTAGTCCTTGTAAAAGGCATTGGCATAGGGGTCGTACAAAATGCATTTTGTTTGCCGATAAATCACGCCTTTTATCAGTTCCTGCAAGTGTGCATCTTCTTTGATAAAAGGCAGGTAGGGCCAAACCTGTGCCGAACTGTCTCGCAACCACATAGCATCAATATCCCCTGTAATGACATATGTATCGGGCTTGCCATTAATAATTTCGAAGTCAACGGTTGTATCAAGCGTATTAGGAAAACAGTTATTAAAAAGCCATGCAAGTTCCTTATTGCCAACATCCTTCTGAACTTGTTTGATGATGGCTTCAATGGCTTCACTTTTGAATTTTCTGGCACTTTCTGGCACTCTCACCTGTGTAAAATCGGTTTGCTGCGCCCAACTGTATTTCGAAACAATAAATGCGGAACCTGTCAGGGTGGATTGCTGCAGAAATTTTCTTCTGTTCATTTAGCGATTGCTTTTGTCGTTGTCAAATGTAAATGGCAGAAGGGTGGCACTGTGTTTGTTTTGAAATCATTTTTCAAGAAAGAATAAGCAAAAGGAAAGCCATAGGCATTTGGGTTCTATTCTATCGGAAATGCGGTAGTCAATTTATCAGAACCGAATATTGAATAATGAGCAATCCTTAATACTTGCATGAGGTTTGTGAAAAATTCACAAATCAATTTTTGGGCCGAATGATGGTGCCGCCTATTTTTGCGCTCCGTTCCCGGAATTGACCCATGGTGTAACGGTAGCACTACAGATTTTGGTTCTGTCTGTTAAGGTTCGAATCCTTATGGGTCAACAAAAAAACCAGGCATTGCCTGGTTTTTTTGTTGATGCTATTAGCTCAGTTGTTAGTTTACTTTGGTCATCCTGAGCGTGTAATTGTAACCTTCGCCGGCAACAAGTATAGAATATTCGCCAGAAGCAAGTTCAGGTACTTTGATATCAAACTGGTTGAGACCTTTTACAAATTGGGTATTGAGTTGCTTCACCATATTGCCACTGTAATCCCGAATAACGATGGAGGCCTTTCCGGGTTGAACAGCATCAACAACCAACCTTGTAGTATTCTTAACAGGATTTGGATACAAAGAAGCCGGAACGCCATTTGCTGATGTATTAAGGTTGCGGATGTTGCTATAGGATATTTCACCATTCTTATCCACCTGCTTAACGCGGTAGTATACTGCAGCGGAACGAAGTGCGCTTAGCCTTGAATCAGCCGATTCGTAGGTATTAACTGTATTTCCATTGCCCTTGGCATCCACCTTACTCAGCATAGTGAAAGAACGACCATCAAAACTGCGTTCAATTTCGAAATATTTGTTGTTGTTATCACTTTCAACTGTCCATGTCAGCTTGGCATCATCGCCGTTCTTAATTGCATAGAATGAGAGGAATTTTACGGGGAGGGAAATTCCTCCAATAATCGCAGTTGAAGTAGCAACTCCATCATAACTGTCGCCATTGTTTGCTGTTGTACCTGCTCTTGTGTAATAAAGGTTTGTACCCACTGACGAAGGAGTACCTGTACAATAGAAAAGTTGGTTTCCACCATTTGTGGTTCCACCACCAGGTAGTGTTACTAATGCTACGTTGTTTGCACCCACGGGGCCACCTTTAAATTCAACATCCATTACAGCTACTTCGTTTGTTGTATTTAATGAAGTCACTTGAATCGGAGCTGTAGGAGTTGTCAATGCGAAATGATAAAATCCTCCTTCAGTAGTGTTTGAAACCTGCCAAGTAACTCCTGGGAAATTCACCGTATTGGGTATGACTACTACTGTCGGTTTAGGGGTAATTGCATCATTAATGGCAAGGTCAAACTGCAATGTTGAAATGTTTGTTGTTGCAACTGCTCCACTACTTTTTACATAGATAGTCACCTTACTGGGTATATCGCCTTGCCCGATGCTTGCTTGCAGCGTTTGGGCAATAGAGGTTTGATAAGTGCCGCTAATTATGAGTGCCGCTAAAACTTTTTTCATTGGATGATTTATTATAGATAGAAATTAATGATTCACTTGTTCATGGCCAATCTTAGTTAGGTAATGCCTGGCTTTTTGATCCAGCAGAATTCGAACCCAAAACCGAAATGTATATGTAGTCTTTGTCATTATTGAGGCCGGACCATTTAGCTACCCTGTCAAGGTTAACATCACCAGCACTATAACCTGTTACAGAACCTGCGGAGTTAGATCCAAGAACTGTGATGTACAGGTAATCTTTATCGTTGTTCAAAGCCGACCAGTTTGTAAGTCCATTGTTCCTTGCGTTGCCTCCCCAAAGCACATTCTTTGAAGTGATTTGGGTATAGTTAACATTGGCTGTCCCAAAAATACTGGCTGTGTTAGCGGTGTTTGTAAAGTCAAATGTTGTATTTGAAAGATTCAGTGCCAATGCAGAAGCTGGGTTTGTGCTCAAGCCGAGGTGGTTGCGATGGCGTACCGAAACTGCAAAATTTGAACCAGCGTCAACATTTTTAAAATAAACAGGGCTTACGCCGTCAATGTCAACAATTCTTCCGTCTCTTCTGATTAATGCTGACCTGGTTTGAACAACCGGTGCTACAGTCGAACTTGAAATATTGCGCAGTTCAACAAACACCCAATCCACAATATTTTCATTTGGATTAGCCAGGTCGTTTAGTACGGCGGTAGATGTCAGATTTTCAGTCACAGAATTGTTCACGTGTGTAAAGAACGAACTGTAGGGTGCACTTCTGTATGGGTCTGAGGTTGGAACCAGGTTAGATGCAGGCAAAACGCCTGGCGTATAAGAACCAGTTGAATTCCTTAAACGGTCATTCATAAGCCCGGTTGCACTGTTAAAGGCTCCTTGTAAGAAAACAACAGGGGTGACTAATACAAACCTGTTCATGGCATACAAATCACCTGTAGCTGAGGCGGCGCTGGCTGTTATTGTATTGGCTGCATTATCCTGAGTTGTTCCCAATGACCAGTTTGCTCCGTCATAAGTCATTGACCGAATATCAGCTTCAGTGCCTGATACATCGCTTGGGTCGGCATAAGTGCCAACGGCAGTAACGGTAGCACCACTTACGCCGCTCCTGTTGAGCGACCAATAAGTATTGATGTAATCGCTGGAACGCGGATGCTTGGCCGGATGTGCGCTGCCGGATGATTTTGCAGCTATGAAAGCTGTTGTATATGAACCGCCTGTTAATTGGTATTGCAATGGCGTATAGTCAGTTCCATTGCCTATCGGTAACGTGTAGTTTCCGGCAGTTGTAATTTCCTGGCGGAACTCACCTGACCCATTCGTCTCGGCAAATTTACCTGTAGCAGCACCAGTACTTGAACCAGTTGAGTTAAGCACAAAATTGTAGTTATTCAATTGAAGTTTGCCATTGGTGAAAGTGAGTACTCCGGAAACCTGCGCTGTGCTGCCCAAAGCAACATTGCTCGTGTTGTCGATTTCGAGGTTTGGTATGATAAATCCATTCATCGTTAAATTCTGTAGCGATGACCCTTTCATCAGCAGTTTACCAGTACCAGTAATATTGGCGTTGCTGGTAACATCGCCCTGAACGGTAACAGTTGCTCCAGCGTCGATGAAGAATGTTGCTCCGCTTTGTACAACCAATTGTGCCTGAGCTGTTAGTGAGAGTAGGGTTACTCCTGCAACCAGTAATTGTTTCATAAGCATTGTGTAAAAATGTTGTTACAATAAAGGTAAAATCTATTGTGTGAAATAGACAAGATTTTAATCAATATTGCAATCTAATTTGTAGTTATCCACCATAAAAAAGGATATCTGCCAAATTTCAATTGTTTTCAGCGCATCTGAAATACCAAAAAAGGGGTATTTGTACATTGTTTACTCCAAAGGAAAAAATGATTATTACTCATTCAATTGCTTTTGGCAATGCCTTTTTTTTCTCCACCTTTGCCATCCTCCAAAAAATTAGTCCATGCCCCTTGACATTAAAGTGCCGCCTGTTGGTGAAAGTATAAGTGAAGTAACATTGGTTAAATGGCTTAAACAGGATGGTGCATTTGTTGAACGGGATGAGGTGCTGGCCGAACTTGAAAGCGAAAAGGCCACTTTTGAAATCAATGCTGAAAAGGCTGGAGTATTGCACACCATATCCAATGAAAATGACACACTTGCCATTGGCGATATAGTTGGTTCAATAGATACTGATGCGCCACGACCTGCAAATGCAACGGAACCAGTCGCAGAGGCATCGTCTGCCGCAGCTTTGGCGGTACCTGCCAAAGCAAACCCACTTGCAGTTTCCGAAGTGAAGGCCACGCCATTGGCAGCCGCCATAATCGCTGATAAAAAAATCGACCCCAAATCCGTTGTTCCGAGTGGGAGCCAAGGCAAAATATTCAGGCAAGATGTACTGGCAGCAATTGCCAATCCGGGCAGAAGTCCGCAGGCTGCCATGTTTGGCCGTACCGACAGGCCTGAAAAAATGAGCAATCTTCGAAAAACAGTCAGTCGCCGGCTGGTGGAAGCAAAAAACACTACGGCAATGCTCACCACTTTTAATGAAGTGGACATGAGCAGGGTAATGGAACTGCGCAAACTTTACAAAGACAGTTTCCAAAAAATCCATGGTGTCAACCTGGGGTTCATGAGCTTTTTTACCAAGGCATCATGCTTCGCCTTGCAGGAATGGCCTTCAGTGAATGCGTACATTGATGGCGACAACATTATTTATCATGAATACTGCGATATTTCTATTGCTGTAAGCGCACCAAAAGGATTGGTTGTTCCTGTTATTCGCAATGCCGAAAGCCTTAGCATGGCTGACATTGAGAAGAAAGTGGCGGAACTTGCCGGCAAAGCCCGCGATAACAAACTGAGCCTGGAAGAAATGACTGGCGGCACTTTCACCATTACCAATGGTGGCGTGTTCGGAAGCCTTATGAGTACGCCCATCGTCAATATTCCCCAGAGCGCCATACTGGGTATGCACAAAATTCAGGAGCGACCGGTAGCCATTAACGGCAAGGTGGAAATCAGGCCCATGATGTACCTGGCACTGAGCTATGATCACAGGATTATTGATGGCCGCGAATCAGTGAGTTTCCTGGTACGGGTAAAAGAATTGCTGGAAAATCCTGTGCAATTGCTGTTTGGTAAAGACCCTGTAAAGACATTGCTCGAACTCTGATTATTCAATCGTATTAATGACCAAAGTGCCGGATTTTTCCGGCATTTTTGTTGCTGCAATGAGCCGGTTTCACAGTTATCTCAACTCTGCTTCAAGAATTATTCATCAATACGATGGCAGCGTGCCGTTGGCAGTTTTTTTGAAACAGTTCTATGCGCAAAACAAGCAGATGGGAAGCCGCGACCGCAAATCCATTTCACAACTCTGCTACCAATATTTCCGCCTCGGCAAAGCCTTTCTTGACTTGGCGATAGAAGACCGCCTGGTGTTCGCAGCTCATTGCTTTCCGGAATTAAATGCAGACGTTTTGAGCGCAATCACTACATCGGCCAGAAATGATTCCACTACTGACGATAAGCCAATTTCATTTCCCAACGCCATAACACCTTTGGAAATATTTCCATTCAGTGACTTGCTGAGTGCCAATGTAGATGCTGAAAAATTTGCGATGTCTTTGCTTCAGCAACCACATTTGTTTATTCGTGTGCGGCCAGGACTTGACCAAAAAATCATTGAAAAATTAAAGCAAAACAAAATTCACTACACACAACATGGTAATTGCTTCCAACTTGAGAATAACACTAACGTGGGCGGTTTGCTGCATCCAAATGAGTGGATGGTGATACAGGATCGCAGCAGTCAGTCAACGGCAGAAATCATAAAAGAGTATTGTTACTATTCGTCTTCTACTCCTTTGAATATTTGGGATTGTTGTGCTGCCAGCGGAGGCAAAAGCATCATGATACACGATTTGTTTCAGGGCATTCGCCTCACTGTTTCCGATATCCGCCAAAGCATCATTCACAACCTCCAATCACGTTTCCGGCAGGCAGGCATCCATCAATACCAGGCTTTCGTTGCTGACCTTGTTTCATTCAAAGGAAATGTGCCCAATGCTCCTTTCGACCTTGTGCTGGCCGATGTTCCCTGCACTGGTAGTGGCACCTGGGCACGAACACCAGAGCAGTTGTATTTCTTTCAACCGGAAGTGCTGCAGGAATATTCAAACAGGCAATACTCCATTGCGTCTAATGCTTCCCGTTTTCTTAAGCCCGGCGGATTTATGGCATACATCACCTGCTCTGTTTTTCTTGAGGAAAACGAAAAGGTAACTGCAAAGCTTGTCAATGAAAACGGGCTGCATCTAGTGCACCAGGAAATCATATCAGGCTATCAGCATGGTGCCGACAGTATGTTTACTGCTATCCTGCAAAAACCGGTTTAAATCAAGAATTTAATTGTAATCAAGTGCCTGTAATATCACACGGTAACTGCCATCTTCCCAGTAACCGGGTTTGCTGTCAACAGGGGGCTGCCAAACTTTGTGGTCGAAATTTTTGTAGATGAGTCCAACACCTAGTGCATACACTTCGATGCTGTAATTCCACTGCTTGTAGAAGTTTTTGTTAAAGGGGCCTTCGGGCAAAACTTCATCTCGCTGTAAAATAGTGATGGTATTTGGATAAGTTTTCCCACTTACGGTATAAGGTTGCCCTACATTCTGGTACACATATTCCCAATCAGCGAGGTAGCGTACCGGCGAATTAATAGAAGTTGCATCGATGAAACTGTTTCCTTTCCATTGGAATGCTTCAATAATGGGGAAACGCAACTTCATATACCGGAGATTGTTTTCGTCCCACTCGCACCAATCTGTGGCCACTGGGGTAGCCATAAATGTGTTGTTGTTTACATAAGGAGCAGTTCCTGTAACATTACTAATCGTTCGAAGTACACGGTAAGCAGGACGGCCAAGGCCATCGGCAATGGCAGCATCAAACTTGTCCCGAACCCGGTAGCTGTGCACCACAGTATCTGCACCAAATTGGGTAGGTACCGTGCTGTCGAGGCGGTATGTAATGTACTTTCCCAACGCCATTGGGAAATAGTCTGAGAGCGGGGGAGAAGTGAGTTCAATCTTTTTTTCGGTACAGGCAACAAGCATCGCTGTAGCCATG
>JBBIOQ010000054.1:0-25394 GCA_037443285.1 Sphingobacteriales bacterium
GCGCCATGATCGAGGAAGTGGAAGACCAGATTATTGATCTCATTGGCTGCAAGCGGGAATCCATCCTGCATGCCAGCGGCCGCACCGGCATTGGTGTGGACCGGATACTGGAGTCAATTATTGAACGCATTCCCCCTCCGGCCGGTGACCCCGATGCACCGCTGCAGGCACTCATATTTGATTGCGTTTTCAATAGCTATCGTGGTATCATCGTATACTATCGTATTATGAACGGCACCCTGAAGAAGGGCGACAAAGTTTGTTTTGCCTATACCGGCACTGAATATGGCGCTGATGAAGTGGGTGTGCTCAAACTGAACCTTCAACCCAAAGAAATGGTGGGTTGCGGCGATGTAGGCTACCTCATCACCGGCATCAAAGTGGCTAAGGAAGTGAAAGTGGGTGATACCATTATGCTCACCGACCGGCCTGCGCAGGCCATTCATGGATTTGAAGAGGTTAAACCCATGGTATTTGCCGGCATCTTCCCCGTGAATACCGATGAATTTGAGGAACTCCGCGACTGCATGGAAAAACTGCAGCTCAACGATGCTTCCCTCACATTTGAACTCGAAACTTCGCAGGCATTGGGTTTTGGTTTCCGATGTGGTTTCCTGGGAATGCTGCACATGGAAATTATCCAGGAAAGGCTTGAACGTGAGTTCAACCAAACGGTAATCACTACGGTGCCCAACGTGAGCTTTTTGTGTACCACCACCCGCGGCGAAAAAATCACCATCAGCAATCCTGCCGATATGCCCGATGTGGTGAAAATTGATACCATCGAAGAACCATTTATTAAAGCGCAAATCATCACGAAGCCTGATTATATCGGTAACATCATGACGTTGTGCATCGGAAAGCGGGGAATGCTCATTAACCAGGGCTACCTTACTCCCACCCGTGTGGAACTGATTTTCGAAATGCCGCTCACTGAAATCGTGTTTGACTTTTACGATAAATTGAAAAGTCAAACCAGAGGCTACGCATCCTTTGACTACCATCCGATTGGCTATCGCGAAAGTGATATTGTGAAAATGGACATCCTGCTAAACAACGACCGGGTAGATGCCCTGAGTGCGCTGATTCACCGCAGCCGTGCGCAGGACTTTGGACGCAAACTCTGCGAAAAGCTAAAAGAACTGCTGCCACGTCAGCAATTCCAGATAGCCATTCAGGCTGCCATCGGTGCCAAAATCATTGCCCGCGAAAACATTAGCGCTATGCGCAAGGATGTGACCGCCAAATGTTATGGCGGCGATATCAGCCGTAAACGCAAACTGCTGGAAAAACAAAAAGAAGGCAAGAAGCGTATGCGGCAGATAGGCAATGTGGAAATTCCGCAGGAAGCCTTTATGGCAGTGCTCAAACTGGATGAGTAAAAAAACAGCCGACTAACTGGCCTGTGGTGTAATGAATGCACTTGCAGCAAAGCAAGTTTGCTGCTATTTTGTGTAGCAAAAGAGCTCATGCCAAGCAGTCAAATCCTTGCAATCTCCTGTCTATTCCTTACTACTTTTTGCGATGCCCAAATCATACCTGAACGTCAGCCCGATGGCGGTGGCGAATACAATTTTGCCCACAGCGATGAGATAACACCTGCGCAACGCAACGCAATAATTGCGATGCTGCAAGGCAACAAACAACAGTTGGAGAAAGCCGGCAAATGGCAAGCACCTGTAGAACAGGTTACAGGTTTTCAGTGGCCCATTCGCCAGAAAACCGGCATTAACTACAATGGCTTTTACGGCATTTCGAATTATGTAGATGAAAATCCAGCTTATCCTAACCAGGTGCTCGATTACAACTGAGGCACCCGCACCTACGATTTATCAGGAGGCTACAACCACCAGAGTACCGACATTTTTACCTGGCCTTTTCCCTGGCGCAAAATGCAATACAACGAAGTGGAGATTATTGCCGCTGCGCCCGGAACCATCATTGGCAAAGGAAATGGACTCTTTGACCAAAACTGTGCCATGTGTACCAGCTCCTGCGACTGGAATGCTGTGTATGTGCGCCACTCAGATGGATCGGTGGCATGGTATGGGCACATGAAAAGTGGTTCGCTTACTTCAGAAGCAGTTGGCGCAACAGTTAGTGTTGGCGAATACCTGGGTGTTGTGGGAAGCAGCGGCAGTTCTACCGGGCCTCATCTGCATTTCGAAGTTTACGAAAATGATTCTTACACCAAACTCATTGACCCATGGGCGGGCACTTGTAATGCCCATAATGGCAATACATCCTGGTGGGCAAGCCAGCAACCCTACAGGGTATCCACCATTGATGCGTTGATGATTCACAGTGCGGCACCGGTGTTATCGCAATGTCCGGGAGGTGAAGCAGCAAATGAGAAGCGCAGTTTTACCAACGGCCAGGTTGTGTATTTGGGAACCTACTACCGAGACCAACTCAATCTTCAAACAGTAACGCATACTGTACGCCGCCCCGATAATTCGGTGTACCTCACCTGGAATCAGAATTTTACTTCAGATTATAATGCTTCTTACTGGTACTACTACTTCACGCTGCTTAATCCAGCCACAACCGGTGTATGGAAATATGAAGTGACTTACAACAGCCAAACTTTCAATACAAATTTTGCAGTCAACAGTATGCTGCAATACACATTTAATGGCAACGGCAATTTTACAGATGCTGCCAACTGGCAGGCGGGCAATATGCCGTTCACGCCCATTCCTTCGGGAGCGGAAGTGATTGTGAATACAACGGGAGCCAATGAATGCATCATCAACCAGCAAGTTGTATTTCTGCCCGGTTCGAAACTTACCATTGCAGCGGGAAGCAAGTTGAAAATGTCGCAAAACCTGCAGATGCAATAATGCCGTTTGGCAATTGTAAAAACAACAGAATCGCTGTCAGTTTTCCATTCGCTTGAAATGCTTACATTGAATTGGCTTTCTACGACATTCAATTAAACCAAGCAACTATGAGCAAGCAATGGCTGGAAAAAGAAATGAATTGGGAAATAAAAGCAAGGCTGATACAGAAAGGCAGCGACACACCGCTTACCGGCACTGCATACAAGGTCCGGCTATTTGATCGTGAATTCCTGGAAGATGAATACCTTGGAGAGTGCACACCTGGTGAAGATGGGGTTGTTACTTTTAGTTTTCCTGCTTCCGCAGTAAAAGGTGTGCTCGATGATCCCATGCCTGATTTCTTTTTTGTTTTGTACAAGAACGATACGGTTGTTTTTCGTAGTACAGTAATGGAGAATATGAACACTGAAGCCATTGAACAATACAAGCATGGTGTAGGAGAAGTAATTGACCTTGGCACTTTTTTGGTAGAAGGGTAAATACAGCATCTTTGCCTTTATGCAACACCTGCGCGGCACCATTTTTACCTTTTTTAAATCTGCCACCTGGGAAAGCATGGCGAAGCATGAACGTCGTTTGTTCATTGCCATTATGGCCTTGCATTTTACACTATCAGGCTGGTTCATTACCCGGCTCGATTTCACCAACGATGAAAGCGGTTATTACGGCTATGCCATCCGCTGGGCACAAGGCCATCCCGGGCGTGTGATTCCTTATGACGACAGCAAGACTCCAATAGTATTGCCGGCACTCATTCCCACACTGCTCAAATCATTTTGGAACAATGCCAATGACCCGCATGGATACCGCTTTCTGCAGGCAGGACGTTGGATGATGTATGTGTTTCAAATCCTTGGAGCATGGTTCATGTTGCTTTGGTTGTACCGGCTTTGGGGAACAAAAAAATGGATGCTGCCTTTGCTCTTGTACATGTTTGATCCGTTGGTGTTTTCCTACAGCATGATTGTTGGATCCGATTTGGCATCAACTGCCATTGTGTTGGCAGCCTGCTACCTGGCATGGCGTTTCTCGCAATCGGGAGGAAGAAAATACTGGATTTGGCTATCTGTTTTTGCAGGATTGGGAATCATTGCCAAGGCTTCGTTGATTTACCTGTTGCCCCTGCTTTTTGTAATGCTTACTGTTTCGCATGCCCTTGCAGGGAGATATAGCCAAAAAGGTTTTGTGGCAGCAAGCCTGCTCCGTTGGGTAATGTTGTTGTTGGTTGTTTTGCTGATGGTAAACACAGCTTATTATTTCAAAAGCACCGGTTTTCATTTTAGTGAAATGCCGCAGCGCAGTGAAGCATTCAGGCACCTTGTGCAGCGCTTTTCATTGGAAAGAAATATTCCGGTTCCGCTGCCATTTGATTTTGTGAGCGGTTTTGATTTCCTGAAATACAATGCTGAATTGGGAGGAGGACCTGCATACGAAAACTCATTCATCGGGGTAGACATTCTGGGCAAATGGTTTCCCCGCGGACCTGTTTGGTACTATTACATTGTAACGTTCTTTTACAAACTTCCGTTGCTAACCTGGCTGTTGTTGATTGCGCTGTTTGCACTGATTGTACGAAACAGGAATCGTCTGCAATTGCTGATTACCACCCATATCTACATCTGGCTTCCCGGGTTCTTTTTTTTCCTGGTACTCAGTTTGACCAATCCGTTCCAGATAGGCATCAGGCATGCACTGCTGATATTTCCTTTCATGTACCTCGGCATTTCTTTTCCGCTGGTGGATGCCTGGGGAAAATGGAAAAAATATTTCAGGTGGCTTTTGGTTTTGCAATCCGCTGCATTCATTGCTTATTGGCCTAATCTCCTTGCATTCACCAATGTTTTCCTTCTGCCTAAAAAGGAAGTTTACCGTTATCTCTACGATTCTTCGGTAAGCTATGGTCAGACATCGCCTTACCTGCATCGGTTTTTGCAGCAGCATCCTGACTATACAGTTCCGGATTCCATTCCACGAAAAGGGAAATACGCAGTAGACATGGAGGCACTTGCAGATCCGCATAACCGGCACAGACTTAACTGGCTTTACAAAAATTTTGAGCCCACCGGGCAATACATGTACACCATTATCCTTTTCGAGGTGAATGAAAACGAATTGAAGGCAGTGCAAACAAAATCCGGACAACCGCAATGAACATTTGGGTAACGAGCAGGTTAAACGGTATATTTAATTAGAAAATCAACGAAGATGGCTATAGAAAAAAAAGGGACTGCCGCAGCAAAAAAAACTCCGGCAAAATCCGCTGCCGACAAAAAGGCGACACCTGCAAAGGCAAAGCCTGTTGCTACCCTGGAAGATAAAAAGAAAGCAACTCCAGGGACCAAAAAAGTAAAGGCAGAACCTGTTTCTAAATCATTAAAACACGAGGTCAATATCAAAACACATAAAACATACGAAGAGATACATTTTGTTGATACTTCGCTGGTAGTATGGAACTACAGCCGGTTCACGCCGGAAGATTTGCAAAACCTGCACCAGGGTACTTTGTATCGCGGTTACGATTTGTTTGGCTCGCATCCCATGACAGTGCTAGGCCATGATGGTTATTATTTTGCCGTATGGGCACCCAATGCTTCATCGGTAAGTGTGATTGGTGATTTTAATGGGTGGGAACCGCACAAGCACGAACTCTTCGTACGCCTCGACCAAAGTGGTATCTGGGAAGGATTCATTCCAGACCTTGCGCAGGGCGAAGCTTACAAATACCATATTGTTGGTCACCAGGGCCTCCGGCTCGACAAAGGTGACCCGTATGCATGGCATTGGGAGAAGAGGCCAAAAACAGCTTCAGTTATGTGGAAGTTGGATGATTACCATTGGCACGATGAGCATTGGATGAAAACCAGGAAGAATCATAATTCACTGGAAGCACCCTGGAATGTATACGAAGTGCATTTGGCAAGTTGGCAGCGTCCGGACAAGTATGATGAAGAAACTTACAACACCTATAACCAGATAACGGAGCGGCTTGTGCCTTATGTGAAGGAAATGGGTTTTACACATGTGGAACTCATGCCTGTGATGGAACACCCTTATGATGGAAGTTGGGGCTACCAGGGCACGGGCTACTTTGCGCCAACCAGTCGCTTTGGCACACCGCAGGATTTCATGGCTATGGTGGATGCCTTTCACCGTGCCGGTGTGGGTGTAGTGCTCGATTGGGTGCCTTCACATTTCCCTTACGATATGCATGGACTGTTTATGTTTGATGGCACACATACTTACGAGTATGCCGACATGCGTAAAGGTTATCACCCCGATTGGAACAGCTACATTTTCAATTACAAACGTTCTGAGGTTAAGTGTTTTCTCATCAGCTCGGCGAGGTATTGGTTCGAAAAATATCACATCGACGGTATTCGGGTTGACGCAGTCAGCAGTATGCTGAAACTTAACTACAGCCGCAATGAAGGCGAGTGGGAACCCAATGAATTTGGTGGCGATGGAAACATAGAAGCCATTGCCTTCCTGAAGGAAATGAACGAAATGGTTTACCGCGATTTTCCCGATGTACAAACCATTGCAGAAGAAGCAACAGACTGGCCCGGTGTAACCAACCCTACCTATGCAGGCGGACTTGGCTTTGGCATGAAATGGATGATGGGCTGGATGCACGATACCCTGAAGTATTTCAAGAAGGATGCTATTTTCCGCCAGTTTCACCAGGACCAGTTTTCATTCAGTATGATGTATTACTACGATGAAAACTTCATGCTGCCGCTGAGCCACGATGAAGTAGTGCATGGCAAAAGCCCCATGTTGTATAAAATGCCGGGTGATGATTGGCAGAAGTTTGCAAACCTGCGACTGTTGTACACCTACATGTTTACACATCCCGGCGGCAAACTGCTTTTTATGGGCAATGAGTTTGGCAGCACTAACGAATGGAATCATAAAAGCGAACTGCAGTGGGAACTACTGCAATATGATTCACACAAAATGCTGAAGGATTGTGTGCGTGATATTTTGCACCTCACGAAAGACGAACCTGCATTTTATGAAAAGCAGTTTGTGCATGGCGGTTTTGAATATGTGGAAATCAACCGGCGGTCTGAATGTGTGATTGCCTACAAACGAAGAGGACACAAGGAAAAAAATGATGTGGTAGTTGTGCTTAATCTGACGCCCGTTGTGAGGCATGATTTCCCAATCTATATTAACGGCAAAAAGCAGTGGAAAGAAATCTTCAATTCGGACAGCAAGGAATATTGGGGCACGGGGGATGCATTTAATCCTGATATACCCTGCACCCTGGTTGATAAAGAGCAAAAGCGCTATGAAGTGAAACTGCACCTGCCTGCATTAGGAGCGGTGATTTTGAAGTAGCCTGCAATTAAAAGATCAATTGCCTTTTTTAGAGCTCTTCTTCGGAGGAGCTTTTTCATTTTTCTTTTGCTGCGATGCTGCTTGTTTTTTCTCCTGCTCCTGTGCCTTCTCTATGTTTTTTTCCGACTGCTTCATAAGCGCATCTTCATTGGCATTGCCGTTATCGTCGAGTATGGTCATTGGTTTGGGCTCATTGCCATCGCCTGCATTTTGCATATACAGTTTGTCTATGAATGTCCAGTGGTCGTTTTCCCATTTGAATGCTTCATAATCGCCGCCTGGAATAAGCGTGTAACGCTTTTCGGGTTCGCCTGTTTCGCTTACAAGATGGTCCATTACTATCAGGCTGTCTTCTTCATCATAATTTACATGTGCACGGCCTTCCTTTTTGTATTCAACCAGGTAGCGCTTACTGCCTGGCGGAAAAATGGAATCATTTTTCACCAGGAAGAAATCTCCTCCCCAACGTGGTTCGCCTTGCTGGTCAAAGCGAAGAATGTCGATCCATTTGCGTGAAGTGAGATCGCTGTTTTCATCGTAGCCTAAAAGGGTATATACTTTCTGGTTGCCTACAGCATGTTCAATGATTTTATAATACACAGCACCCACCCAGTTTTGTGTGCCACGGATACTATCTAGTAGGTCATCTGAATAATCTGAAATGTCGAATAAAGGGAACAGTTTGAGTGAGCCATCACTGGTGTTCATCTGAATGGCACCCTTCTGCCGATAGCCGTCATCATTCATAGGAATGTGCCATGTAATGATGCGGAAACTGCTGTCGGCCGGGTACAAGACCGGCGCCATTTGCATGGAATCGAATTGAAAGTAAAAGGAGTTGGGAACTCGTAATGCTTTTACTAAAAGGCGAGTAAACATGCTGTCGGCACGCAGGCGGTCAGTGGCAAGTTGTTCGTCCAGCATTTTGTCGCCATAGTCCTGCAGCGAATCGTCGTAGCTGTGCAGCAATTTCATATTTGCTGTGGAGATGCGCTGCGCATGCAGTGGAGTTGCTGCAGATGCAGCCACCAACAGTAAAAAGACAATCAGGCAACGCTTCATAGGTGCAAGGTATCTATCACCCCTAGTAACGAAAACAGGCCTCCATTATTTTAACAAAGCAAGCAGGTGGTCAATGCGTCCAGATTTCAGCAAGGGAAGCAAGGCTGTTCACTGCCATATCGGCAAGGGCCGGGGGCAATACCAAACCGGGTTGTGTGGTGCGTAAAAAAACAGTATGCATGCCGGCATTACGGCCAAACTCCATATCGCTAATGTTGTTGCCGACTATTACTGAATGGGAAAAGTTAATGTCGGGAAAATGCTGCTGCGCCTGCAATGCCATGCCTGCATTGGGTTTGCGGCAGGGGCTGTCATCGTTAATATCTGTGCAATAAAAAATGGCATCTATGCGGCCGCCGGCAGTTTCGATGGCATTGGTCATTTTCTGGTGGATGACAGCGAGGTCTTCTTCCTTTGTCAGGCCCTTTCCAACACCTTTCTGATTGGTGACAATGATGATGCGCCTGAAAAGTTTTGCAAATTTTTGGATTGCATCCAACGCATCATGGTAGAAAACAAATTCATCCCATGTATGGATGTAATCGTTTTCTTTTTCGATGTTAATGACACCATCGCGGTCGAGAAACAGTGTCCAGTTATTATCAGGCTTCACCATCCTTGAATATCGTTTTGAAATCTTGCTGTGCTTTGTAATAATCTTCCGGTATGCCAATATCTATGAAGTAACCATGTTGTTTAGTGGCAAATATTTTTTCCTTGCCTGCCTGCATTTCCAGGAAATCTTTTTCCCATGAAAACTTTTCGGGCAATGCGATGGCTGATAATGCTGTTTTATTTACCCAATACATGCCTGTGTTGATCCAGCCGGATGCGCCATTTTGTTTTTCATGAAATGCGGAAACAAATCCATCCTCGTTCACTGTCACCGTGCCGTAACGCGAAGCATCATCCAGGTGCCTGAGCATTAGGGTAGTGCATGCCCCATGATGCAAGTGAAAATCGAGGGCAGTATTCGGAGTTGATTGAAATAAGGTGTCACCGTTTGTTACCAAAACGTGTTCATGCCGGCATTGCCTCAACGCATGCAGGATTGCGCCGCCTGTACCCAAGGGAATTTCTTCCACAACAAAGGAAAAAGAGAGATTTGTTTTTGATTGGGCAATTGATTGCAAATGGGCCTGCATCATTTCATTGCCATAACCCAGTGCAAAAACAAAATACCTGAATTGAAATGACTCCAGGTGATGAATAAGATAATCGATGAATGGCCTGTTGTTGATGGCTGCAAGGCATTTAGGCAATTGGCCTGTGACCGGCTGTAGCCTTGTGCCCAAGCCACCTGCAAGGATGATTACTTCATCATTGGTGTTGTTCGTCATGCATTCGGTTTCGGAAATAGGATGGATTCCACCAGTTGGCAAATGATGTGTCCTATGAGCATGTGGCATTCCTGAATACGTGGTGTATCGGTGGAGGGTATGTTAAAGAGGTAATCACTTAAGTCTTTCATTTTGCCCCCGCTCTCGCCTGTGAATCCAATGGTAATAATGCCTTTTACCCTTGCGGCTTCAAATGCCTTCACCACATTTCCACTGTTCCCGCTTGTGCTCAGTCCAATCAGTACATCACCCGGCTGCATGATTCCTTGCACCAGTCTTGAATAGATAGTATCGTAATCAAAATCGTTGGCCACAGCAGTGAGGTAACTCGTATTGCAATGCAATGCATCAGCCGGAAGCGCAGGTCTTGAACGGTTGTAAAAAGAACCACTGAATTCAGCTGCAAGGTGTTGTGCATCGGCAGCACTGCCGCCATTGCCACAGAAGTACAAACGCTTACCATTCCTGAATATGTCCGCAACCAGGTTGCTTACCACATGGATGCGGTCAATGGTGGCAGCATCCTGCAACACTTTTTGTTTTGTAAGTATCGAGGCTTCGAAAATTTGTTCAATCAATTCCTTCATTGCTTGTTGTTTCAAGATTCTTACTGAATTGTGCAGGTTGTAAGGCCATCGCTTGTAAACAGGAAATTGTATACCTGGCCATCAAAGCTATTCAAAGTTTCCATCACCCTGAATCTAGTATTGCAGGGGCAGTAAAAGAACATGAAGCCTCCGCCGCCGGCGCCGCTTATTTTGCCACCAGTTGCGCCTGCTGTCATGGCAGCGTGGTAAATGTTTTCAATTTGTTGATTGCTGATGCCATCCGCCATCATTTTCTTTTGCCTAAATCCAAAATCAAAGAGTTTGCCTACATCATTCAGCCAGCCCTTTTCCAAAGCTTCTTTCATGTAATGGGCTTGTTCTTTCAGCATGTGCATGGCCTGTATGCTTTTTTCATTTCCGTGTGCCACATTATGTTGTTGCTGTTCAATAATGGCTCCGCTTTTTCTTGCTACACCGGTATAATACAATACGAGATTGTATTCAAATTCTTTCAGCACTTCAGGCCTGATGTTGACAGGAGTTACTGTTACATGGTCACCTTTGGTTATTTCAAGAAAATTGATACCGCCAAACGTAGCTGCGTATTGATCCTGGTGGCCGCCGGCAAAGCCAAGGTCTTTGCGTTCAATATCGTAGGCCAGCCTGGCAATTTCGTATTTGGTCAATGACAGTTGTATCATTTCGGCAAACGCCCCCATGATGGCTACTACCAATGTACTCGATGTGCCAAGACCTGAGCCGATGGGCACGTCTTCGGATGTTGAAAGTGCAAAACCTTGTTCGGGCAGGTTATACTGTTGCTGCATGCGGTTGTAAACGCCAGCCATCAGCGCAAATGGACCATCGGTTGGAAGTTGATGCTGCCAATCAAAACGAACCTGTTGTTTTGCATTAAGGTCGTTGAGCACAATTATTTTTTCATCAACCAATTCAATAGTAGCATGGGCATATAAATTGATTGTGGTATTCACAATTGCACCACCATATTCAGAAGCATAGGGATTCACATCTGTGCCTCCACCTGCAAGGCCTAATCTTAATGGTGCTTTCGATCTAAAATGCATGCTTCAAAATCTATTTGGTGTATGGCGTAAGGCTTTAGCCAAGTAGCCTCTTTCAATTTCCCTCATCTTTCCAAAATGCTGCTTACTAAAACATTCCAGCTGAATTTCTTTTTTTCTTCCAGTAGCCCTGGCAAGAAACTTTCTTTTCCTGCGGCGAAATATTTTTTTATGGCATTGGCAATACTCTCAGAATTTGCCTCACAAACCAGTCCCGCTTTTCCGTGGGGCACCATCTCGGGCAAGCCACCTACGTTGGTAACAATCATGGGTATTTCAAAATGATAGGCAACAGGTGTAACTCCACTTTGAGTTGCGTTTCGGTATGGCTGCACCACGCAATCAGCTGCACAAACAAAATATTTCACTTCGTCATTAGGTACAAATGTTGCATGCAACTGAACTTTTCCCTGCAATGACGGGTGCGCCAACAGGGGCTTGTATTTCTCAGGGTCATCGTAATATTCGCCGGCTATCAGCAGCTTGATGTCAGAGTCGTCTACCTGTTGCATCGACTGCAGCAGCAGATCAAGTCCTTTGTATGATCTTATAAGGCCAAAAAACAAGATGACTTTGTCCGTTGGTTTCAATTGCATGTTGTAATGCGACGCAAGAAATGCTCTTGCTTCCGTTACACTGACAGCAGAACCAAAATTGTCGTACAAGGGATGAGCCAACAACTGCACAGGTGCATTTGAGAAGAGGCGCAGATCTGCCAGCACTTTTTCACTCATCACAACAAAGCTGTCAACCGGCTTCACAAAGTATTTGGTGAATTGTCTATCGCCCGGGCGGCTTTCATGTGGCAGTATGTTATCGGCAATGCAAACAATTTTTGTGTGCCTGTTTTTTTTCACTTTGCGCAGAATAGTGCCAAGGCATGGGCCCATGAAAGGAATCCAATAGCGCACTACAACGATGTCGGGTTGCAGTTTTGCAATGCGCCGACCAACATTCAACCAATTGAATGGATTAACTGAATTGATAGCGGTAACAATGTTGATGCCTTCAGGTGTAGGGCTATCGGTAAATTGAGATGTACCCGGGAAAAGAAAAGAAGGGTATTGCAACGAAAAAGACCAGATGGTGCAGTTATGTCCTGCCTCATTAAATGCCTTGCAAAGCCTTTCATTAAAAGTGGTTATTCCGCCTGGCCGCAGCGGGTGCGCCGGGCCAATGATGATTATTTTCATAACCCCAGTTTCTCTTCAATGCCATAAACATTGCGCTCCGGAGAATTGCGTGCAACCAACTCTGAAATAAACCCTGCAAGGAATAATTGCACACCTACAATGGCGGTTACCATGGCTATATAAAAAGCGGGTTTGCTGGTAAGGTAGTAAGTGGGGTTTATAAACTTATTGATGATAAGGTAAACGCTGATGCCAAAACCTGCCAGGAATACAATTGTTCCCCAAAGGCCAAAGAAATGCATAGGCCGCTTACCGAACTTGCCAACAAAAGTGATGGATGCCAGGTCAAGGAAACCATTTACAAATCTTTCCCAGCCAAATTTGGTGGTGCCATATTTGCGGGCCCGGTGCTCTACTACTTTTTCTCCAATCTTTCTGAAGCCATGCCACTTGGCAATTACGGGAATGTAACGGTGCATCTCGCCATACACCTCTATGCTCTTCACCACCTTACGGCGGTAAGCCTTCAGGCCGCAGTTAAAATCGTGCAGGTAAATGCCACTAACACTTCGGGTAGCAGCATTGAAAAGTTTGGATGGAAGGTTTTTGGTGAGTTTGTTGTCGTAGCGCTTTTTCTTCCAGCCACTTACGAGGTCAAACTTTCCATCTCGAATCATTTGCACCAAACCCGGAATTTCATCGGGGCTGTCCTGCAGGTCGGCATCCATGGTAATCACCACATCACCCTGGGATGCTTTGAAGCCTTCATTGAGTGCAGCGCTCTTGCCATAGTTGCGCTGAAACTTAATAGCTCTAATATGATTGTTATCTGCACGCAGGTGCTGAATTACATCCCAACTTTCATCAGTGCTGCCGTCATCAATGAAAATGATTTCGTACGAAAAATGATGTTGAACACAAACACGATCAATCCACGCCGACAATTCGGGCAGGCTCTCCGCTTCATTGAGCAAGGGTATGACCAGGGTGATATCCATTAGCAAGAAAATATTACTGGAAAGGTTGCGGGTTTGGATTCTTTTTTCCAATAGCAGCGCCAATTAATGATCCTAATGCACCAAAAAGAAGATAAACAACTACTACTCCGCCAATAGCAAAAGGCATAAATAATTTCCTGGTCATGGCAAGTGCCTGGTCAATTTGTGCTTCAGACAATTTACCCTCTTTTTCCATTTGTGTTTGGGCAGCCTCAATGGCTTTGTCCTTCATTTCAGGAAAGATTACCGTCAATGCAAGCAGGGTGTACACTACCATAATGACAGTAACAACCGCAGTAGTTTTAAATCCGTGTGCAAACAAATTACCGAAGGTGACATTGCCATTCATGTCCTTTCCGTATTGCATGGTAGCCCAAACAATGCCTGCAACAATCAGAAGAGAACTAATTAACTGAACAGTTCTGTTCTGCTGCAGTTCCGGGGCGAGTAAATAGGTGGCTACGCCAATTACAATTAGGATGAGGCTGATGATAAGCCCCTTCATTGTTGAACTCATTGCTTTGGTTTCCATGAATGATTTTTTTTAAATTGAAAGAATTGATGAAATACTGTTGTTGATAATACCAAGTGGTTTTCCAATCATCTCTCTTCCAACAAAAGCATTGTTCACTGACCGGGATTTGATAGCTGATTTTTCAAAAGTATTTGCCTTGTCGAACTGGAATAAGGTAAGCATTGCGGCTTCGCCTTCGGCAATTTCAGGCAATGGTAAGCCAAAAATCTTTGCTGGGTTAATGGCAAATAGCGAAACCAACTGCTTAGCGGTTAATGAAGGCAGGGTAGTCCTCACTGCGGCCATGCAACTCTCCAACCCTTCCATTCCGTATTTGGCGTATTCAAATTCGCACACTTTGCTGTCGAATTCATGCGGCAGGTGATGAGATGCAATACAATCTACTGTACCATCAAGCACGGCTGCTTTCAGCGCTTCTACATCTGCCCGGGTGCGCAAAGGCGGATTAACTTTCAGGTTGGTGTCATACTCTGCAAGGTCTTCATCGCAAAAGGTGAGATGATAGGGGGTAACAGAGCAGGTTATCTGCAAGCCTTCCTGTTTTGCAGCTCTCACAAGTGCCACGCTGGCAGCGGTTGAAATGCCTGTAACATGAAGGCGGCTTTGTGTATAACGCAGTAATTCAATGTCGCGGTTCAGCAGTAGCGATTCGGCCAGTGCGGGTTTGCCTTGCAGCCCGAGTTTGGTGCTCATTACACCTTCGTGCATCAATCCTGTTTTGCTGAGTGCTTCCTCATCCGGCAGTTGAATTATCACACCGTCAAATGCTTTTACATACAGCAGCGCCTTGGTCATTATCTGGCTGTTTTGCATCGGGTGTGTTCCATCACTGAACGCAACGGCACCGCTTTGACGCATGTCGTACATTTCAGCAAGGTCTTTTCCCTCACAGTTTTTGCTGATGGCTCCAATAGGTAGAATAGTTACTGGAAGACTCCTGCTTTTTTGAAGCACATACTCAACCTGTGCCTTTGCATGAAGGGCCGGTTGTGTATTAGGCATCACCATTACCCTGCAGTAACCTCCGGCTGCGGCTGCAGCTGCGCCACTTTCCAGCGTTTCTTTATACTCAAGACCCGGGTCGAAAAAGTTGCTGAAGCAATCTGTCCATCCCGGTGAAACACAAAGTCCTTCCTGTTGCATGACTTGGTCGCCGGGGGATGCGTTAACCACACCCAATCCGGTTATTTTTCCATTTTCAATGAGAATATCTGATTTGCTTCCATTGTAGGCCGAACGGGGGTCGATAAGAATAGCCTGCTTTATTACCAATGCCATAGCATGTACAAGATTGCGGCGAAGATAAGCCGTTCGAAGTTTAAGGGGGGAAAGTTCAATGGTTCAAAGTTCCATAATTCAAAAGTTCAATAGGCAGCAGTTGGTATCCTGAGTGTGGATGGGCCTACACCTTGATACCAATTACTGTTTTCCTGCATTTCTTCGGGTCAATTATCTTCGTGGCTGCCATGCAAACGGAAAAACTTCGCCTCGACAAATATCTCTGGAGCATCCGGGTATTCAAGACACGCAGCGTGGCTGCTGAAGCCTGCGAAAAGGGCAGGGTGAAAATAAATGGCGAGCCAGTTAAGGCTAGTCGCACAGTTAGAATTGGAGACAACTACGATATCAAAGCTGAAAATCGGCGCTGGATTATCCAGGTAACAGGCTTGCTGCACACCCGACAGGCTTTTGCTGAAGCAGTAAAATATTACACCGATCTTACGCCACCTGAAGAATTAGAAAGACAACAGGTGCAGGTAGCCAGTTTTCATACAGGGAAGCGCCTGAGCAAAATTGGCCGACCCACCAAAAAGCAGCGACGAGACCTGGATGATCTAATGGGAGAGGGTTGAACATTAGGGCATTCAACGTTCAAAAGTTCAGAGCCTAAAGTTTAGAAGTTTGCAAGTTCACAGGTAACATGATATGGTTTGCGGTTCGTCTGTTGCCTTGGGTTGTCTCTCATATCTTTGTCCGCTTTCGCTTTCCATTTTCAAATAGCCGAATTCTCAAATTTCTTCTGCCTCATGCATATCGATATTATCACAGTTGTTCCTGAGTTGCTTGAAAGTCCATTGAACCACAGCATTATGAAAAGGGCACAGCAAAAGGGATTGCTTACGGTGGATGTACATCACCTGCGCAAGTGGGCCATCAATGAATACGGACAAGTGGACGACTACCAGTATGGCGGTGGCGCCGGCATGGTGATGATGTGTGAGCCTTTGGTGAAAGCAATTGAAGAACTGCAGCAAAACGGGCTTTATGATGATATTATTTACATGACGCCTGATGGCAAACGTTTTGAACAACGAGATGCTAACCAACTATCGCTAAAGCAAAGATTGCTCATCATTTGTGGTCATTACAAAGGCATTGATGAACGTGTGCGGGAACATTTTGCGACCATGGAAATTTCTATTGGCGACTTTGTGCTCAGCGGAGGTGAAATACCTGCTGCATTGGTGGTGGATGCCATTGGCCGGCTTATTCCGGGTGTGCTAAACGATGAAACATCTGCTTTGTTTGATTCCTTTCAGGATGGGCTGCTGGCGCCACCTGTGTACACACGACCTGCTGAATTCAGGAGTTGGAAAGTACCCGATATTCTGTTAAGTGGTGACTTGAAAAAAATAGAAGAATGGCGTCATGATCAAAGCCTGCTGCGTACCGAAAAACGCCGCCCGGATATGCTGGAAGAATAAAAGCTATACCATTTGGCAAAGCTTGCAAATATGAATGAGCGCACTGGTGTCAACTGCTCCTGTTTTCTTTAGCATATTGCGCCGGTGGTTGTCTACCGTGTTCACACTCAGAAAAAGAGATGAAGCAATTTCTTTTGATGATGCACCTTCCACCAGTAGTTTGAGGATTTCTGATTCCCTAGGTGTTAGAATGTCACCCTCTGTCAATTGGCCGTTTTCGCAGTGGTAAACAAATATTTTGTCATCCAGTTTATACCTGCACCACCAAATGTCCTTTATTAAAAACGGCTCTACATCGTGGATGATGTACATGCCGAGTACCGGGCAATCATTTTCATCGAACATGATGGGGAAAATCTGGAAATGCGAACGGTGGTTATTACCCTTGGGGCAGGAGATACGCCAATTCACCAGGTTGTTAAATGAATTACGCATTTCCGGCACTTTCATCTTACTCATTTTGCCGGAAATAATCGGCGAATTGGTGACGATGGTTTTGGCCTGCTCCTCTTCCATGCATCCCAGTATCCACGGGGTGCCTACGCTCAGGATTTCTTCAGGTGTAGCGCCAAAGTACCGGGCTGCACCTACGTTGATGTGATAAATGGTGAGGTCGTTATAACCAAAAATGATCGTTCGCAAATTGCTTTGCTCAGCCTGGTCCAGTACCATGGATTGATCCAGGAACTGTTTGATTTGGTCAGCACTCGGTTTTTGAGGACTGTAAACCCTGAGTGACTTGACCAATGCGCTATGTGCTTCCTCAGGCCTTAGCATTGGTTACGAATCGATTGTAAGTAAAAATAGTCATTTCGACTATTGGGCGGCATTTTTAAAAGGAACACCTTTACCGACCATTTACCATTAAGTCAAACCAAAATGAGGGGGCGTCAGCCACACAGGCGCCTTTCTCATTTTGAATCCCACACTCAGCTTCATTTTCAATCAACCCTGAAATTTGTTCTCAAGCCAAAAGAAAATAGGGCCATCTGGCCCTATTTTTTATTTATCATCTGTCGTTTTTTTAGGTGTAATAACCGGCAATCCTTTGTCCCGAATCATGGCATTGAGTTTAGGCAGGTCTGAATCTGTTATCGCCTTCAGTTTTGCCAATTCAGCATCAATCTGGCCTGCTACCACTTCGTATGCTTCCAACACCTGTTTGGCAGGTGCGCCATTGCCCACCGATGCTGTACGGTAAACACTGCTTAGTTTATCATCGAGTTTTATAGGGTAATTCAGGACATCCTGTCCGCTCTTGGCCTTGGTTTGATGGAGTGCTTCTTCAATTGGGGTTAGTTTTTTGCCAATGGAATCCGTCATATCCTTGATTTCTTTTGGACAGTCTTTTCCAATTCTGCCAGTGAAATCAGTCATCTGTTTTCTAATGTCGGTCATTTCCTTTTGGGCTAGCATCACTTCATCAAATTTGGCCTGTGCTTTGCGCAGGAAGCTGAATTGTGCTTCGTAATCAGCCTGGCTAACATTATAATTGGGGTCGGCCAAAATAGTGAACGGAACCTCCGCACTATCGCTGCCCATTTTGAATTTTGCATAATACTCACCGGGCGGCGCCATGGGCACCATGCGTGCACGATTCCATAATATCACATCTTCCGGCACTTTTTCACCTTCAGGATAGTTAAGGTCCCAGCTAAAACTGTTCAGTCCTTCTTTGAGTTCAATCTTATTGTCCTTGCCGGTTGTGCTATAGGTTTTGATTTTGGTCTTGGTTTTATCCATCACAGTAATAGTGCCCTTCATGGTATCAGGGGCCGATTTCAGATAGAAAATAATGGTAGCTCCTCCCGGAGGATTTTGACCCACATTCTTTTCGCCGCCTGCGCCAAATCCACGGAAGCCACCACCTGATTGGATTCTGTAGGCTGGTGCCGGTGCAAATACCTGCAGGTTTTTCCTTTCATTGGATGGGTTGTATTGCTGCACAGGCGTCAGGTCGTCCAAGATGTAAAGGCTGCGACCTTGTGTTCCCACCGCCAGGTCATTGTTCTTAATAGTCATGTCGGTTATGGGAACAGTGGGCATATTCAATTGAAACTTGCTCCAGGAAGCTCCATCGTTGTAACTGATGTACATGCCATACTCTGTGCCAGCGTACAAAAGCCCTTGCTTTTTTTTGTCGGCCCTGAGTGCACGGGTAAAATGCATGCGGTTGATACCTGCATCTATGCGCTTCCAGGTTTTGCCATAGTCCTCGGTTTTGTAGATGTACGGGGTATAGTCATCAAGCTTGTATCGTGTACCAACAAAATATGCTGCTCCTTTTTTGAACGGGTCGGCTTCCACGCAATTCCACATCATCCATTTCGGGCAATCTTTGGGTGTTACATTTTCCCAAGTTTTACCCGCATCCTTGCTCACATTAATGATTCCGTCATCGCTACCTGTCCACAGTAAATCTTTTTCGTAAGGACTTTCGGCTGCAGTGAAAATGGTACAATAGTACTCAACGGTAGTGTTGTCTTTTGTAATGGGGCCACCGCTTGGGCCTTGCTTGCTTTTGTCGTTGGTGGTGAGGTCGGGACTTATCATTTCCCAACTGCGTCCTTCATTTTCGGTAACAAACAAATGGTTGCCTGCTGCATACAAGCGCCGCGGATTGTGCGGGCTGAAGAAAATAGGATAGTTCCACTGGAATCGGTATTTGGCTACATCGGCACCGGCACCCATGTTGTCAATAGGCCACACATTTATCATGCGGCTTTCATCCGTTTTATGATCAAGCCGTTCCAGCATGCCGTGGTAGTTACCCCCATATGTGATGTCCGGGTTCAATGGGTCGGCTACAACATACCCGCTTTCACTGCCGGCGGCATTTTCCAAATCAGCATTTGAAATAGAACTTCCATAGGTTCGGCTCTTTATGCGGAATGCGCCATTGTCCTGCTGGCCCGCCAGGATATGATAAGGAAATGCGTTGTCTGTACTTATTCGGTATACCTGCACCGTAGGCTGGTTCATCATGGTGCTCCAGTTCATTCCGGCATCAAAACTTATTTGTGCGCCACCATCATCAGCCACAATCATGCGCTTGCCATTTTCAGGGTCCATCCACAAATCGTGGTGGTCGCCATGTGGGGTGCGGTAGGGGCTGCTGAATGTTTTTCCGCCATCGCGGCTAATCATAAAATTGACGTTGGGGCAATACACCAGATTTTCATTCTGTGGATCAACAAACACCTTGGTGTAGTACCATGCACGCTGCCGAATGTTGTTGTCGCTGCTTCTGAGTGTCCATGTGTCGCCGCCATCTTCGCTCATGAAGAGGCCACCTTTTTCGTTTTCAACCAGTGTATATATTTTGTCTGTATTGCTGGGTGCCACGGCCACGCCAACAATGCCCCAGGTACCTTTTGGAAGGCCTTTGTTTGCAGAAATATTTTTCCAGGTTTCACCTCCATCCATACTTTTCCAAAGGCCACTACCATCGCCACCACTTTCGAGGCTGTAAGGCGTCCGCAGCACACGCCACATACCGGCATAAAGTACTTTAGGATTGCCCGGTTCCATCACCAGGTCGCTGGCGCCGGTTTGGTTGTTTACATATAGAACTTTCTTCCAGGATTTACCCCCATCGGTTGTTTTATAAACACCACGTTCTTCATTGGGGCCAAACAAGTGGCCAACAACTGCTACCCAAACTATGTCTGGATTTTTTGGATGCACCACAATGCGAATGATATGCCTTCCCTCTTTAAGGCCAATGTTTTGCCAGGTTTTACCACCATCATCGCTTTTCCACATGCCACCGAGTCCTTCGCTCACATTGCCACGCAGCGTGTTTTCGCCTTCACCAACATAGATGGTGCTTTCATCGCTGGGAGCAACAGCTACTGCGCCAATGCTACCGCCAAAATATTTGTCGCTGATGTTGGTCCAATTACTGCCTCCATCGGTCGTCTTCCACACGCCGCCGCCTGTAGCTCCGAAATAGAATGTATTCTTGTTTTTGTAGCTGCCGGTTACTGCTGCAGCACGCCCACCCCGAAAAGGCCCAATAAGGCGGTATTGCAGGTTTTTGAAGTAGGAAATCTCCTGTGCTTCTGCAGCCACAGGGGTGGTTGAAGCTGTTTTCTTCTTTTGTGCAACCGATAGTGTAACTAATGTGAGGCAAAAAAAGGCCGACAGTATTCTTTTCATAAATGCCATGTGATTTTAATAGGAAGTGAAATATACAAAGGGTTTGACGATGAACAACAGGAATGCCTTTTGTGCCAATGGAAGGCGGCAAAGCTTTGCCCTATTGCGTATAGGTTGGCATTGGGACTCCTATAGCCCCCAAGTCAAAATTCTTGCGGTGGTGGATTCGGCGCTGTAGAATTCAAAAAAACAACAAGAATGTGCTTACCCTTGCTGCTGTTTATTACAAAACAGTTGCAGGATGGGAAAACAGGCAAGAAATGGAACAGCCTTCAAAAGCAAAGGAACCACGCTGATCGTATTAACGCTCCGGGTGGTTCCTGTCGTTCTAAAATATCCGTAAGCAGTTCTTCCGGATTTCTGAAAAATGTTCAATTACATTTTCTTCATTGATTGCCCATGCTTTACCATTTCGCGGGTTTTTAAAGCCCATCCAAACGACACATACATCATCTGGCTTTTAGTAGGATTGTAATTCAGGTTGGGCACATTTGTTTTCTGGTTGCCTTCAGTCAGGAAATCGGTGAGGTAATACTTGAATTTGATGTATGCTCCGTTTTTGGTTCTGAGTTCGGCAAAAGCTGATGGGAGAAAAATATTGGTCCGGTCACTGAACCATTCATTGGTTTTAGATTTCTCGTCATTTACAAACACTTTTTGTTTGTATGCAATGGAAAACTCACCTTCAACACCGGCGGCAATGTTTGTGCCTTGCATGTTTCCCAATTTTAAGGCCAGTGGAATGCCGAGTGTGTACACTCTCTGCTTAATTTTTACTGTATCATTCAGGTCGTTTATCAGGCCAACGTTCCTCAATGAAAGTCCGGTGTAAAAACCTGCGTGCTCGTTAAAGTCTACATGCAGTTGCTCGCCAAGATGAAGGAAGCAAGTGAAGCGAACAATATTGTTTGGATTAAGTGGTTTTGCTTCAACGGTACCCCATGAGAAAATGAGTTCAGAGGTTGAGGCTGTGTACACATTTTTCTTTGAAGTTTGCGAGGTACTTTCCTGCGCATTTAGCGTAAGCGTAAAGGCGGAAAAAATGGCTAGGGCAATAAACTTTTTCATAGTAGGTTGGAGTGGTTTAAAAATCGAGCAAATGTATATGAATCTTGTATTGACATTCATGACCTTAGCCTGCAATTGTTACATTTTTTCAATAATCTGAATATACAGTTGGCCGCAAAAAAGTGATGTCCATGTGCGACACATTATTTTGGTATTCCGGTAAGGATGACAGTTGCTTCCATTGGGAATCATTGCTGAATGTTTTCCAATGAGCATTGCGGGCATCCATGTTTTCAAAACTGGTCATGTACATCAGGTTGGGCATCCTTTTACCGGCAACTACTTCCCCATAAAAAACTGCATTAAAGCTGAGCCGTTTGAATAATCCTATTTCATCACCTTCATTGAACATCTGCACTTTGTTTCGATAAATTTTTTCAGTTGCACTTTCATAACTGCGGAGTTCATATACTCTTTCATTTTTGGGAGCAGTCAATGCTGGCGGCTGCAAAGCCGGGGCATTGGCGAAGGCCTGCAGTAAAATAATTTCCATGCGGGTATAGGGCGGATTCCTGAAATCTGCATTGATATAGTTGCTGCCGGCTTGCTGGTATACCTCATCCTCCTTGAGTCTGGCAGGAATATCCATACTCATTTGCATGTTTTTCATTGGCACTAAAAAATAAATTGTTTTGTCAATGGCAGTATCGTTTGCAATGGATTTGAAAGTGCCAATATTTTTTAGTTTCATCCTGTGCAACGCAGGCAATAAGGCCTGCTGAATATAATCATCCAGCATTTTTTCCTGCTCAGCATTTGCAAAATGATAAATCGAAATCTGGTAGCATTCACGGTGATTTTTCTGTGCGAGCAAAGGTTGGGAAAACACAATGAATGAAATGAATAGAGGAAGCATTAAATTTTTCATGCCAGCAATTGCAGATGTTTGTTTGAATGATAGTTAAGGAATTACGATGCTGTTTGCATTATTGCGCTGCCTGAAGAATTTCCAGATAAGCCAGGTGAAACCGAGCATGCAGCAAATGGTGATGCTGTAATTGAAAAAAATGTGCCAGCCAGGAATTTCCTTTGGTACATCCGAAATAAAAAAGAGTGCATTGTTCATTGGTTTGTTACTCAAAGGCCCTTCCATGCCGGTGGCAAACAAGAATCGGCCGGCCCAATTGTTGCCCCAGTGTATGCCAATCGGCAGGTACAGCGTTCCCGACCGAAGCAGGGCTGTCGAAAACATCAAATGACCAAAGCAGGTTGTTATGAGCCCCAGCATCAGGGCAAAATTTCCCCAGGCATTGAATGCAATCCAATGCCAGACCAGGAATAAAAATGCAAACAGTAGGTTGGCTTTGAATACGCCAAAATGCGCAACTGTTTTTTTAAAACAATATCCACGAAAAATCAGTTCTTCATTTATTACACCCTGCAGCATTACGAACAACCCTCCAACGACAAGCCAAAGGTTGGCCGACCGATTCAAAGTAAAGTGGAAGCCGTTGCTTGCTGCCTGAAGAAGCAGCAAAGTGGTTGAAAACAAAACGCCGATGATTATTCCTAAAGGCAGTAGCGAAAAAGTAAGGGGCTTGAAATTGAGTCCTAAAGCATTGAGCGAATGACCTTCTTTTTTATAAAGCCATCCGGTAAGCAACAAAAGCAACAACGGCGAAACATATCCTGCAGCAGATTGATAATTCATGAACATTCCGCAAACCATGGGAATGCTGAACATGAACATAAAAATAAGGACAGTCACAGCCATCGGATTTCTAATAGTAAATGCAGTAGGATGAGTTGGTTTTTCCATTTTATTCTTGCAGTTATGAGCAACATTACAAAATGTGCTGAAGATCTCAGAGAGTACAAAGTTTACTGAGTCATTTCATTCTACGGAAGACTACAATAAAGAAAACTCTAAGAATACGGTGCTTTCCTCCGGGCACGTCTAACAAACGAAGTGTTATTGTTTCATCGGAGGTTCAGGCAATTGGTGAGTGTAGTTCTGCATTACATTTTGTGAGATAAGTAAATACATTTTGCAACCGGTATTCTCTTTCTTCTATACCGAATTCTTTTTGTAATGGTTGATGTGTGTAGGATATATAGAAGCATTTATAGCTGTGCAATATCAAGCAGCATCAGCGCAACTGACATGGATGGACTAATGAAAACTATAGGGATACAATAAATAAATCCTGTAGGTGATTCACCTAATGTTCAATACCAGCGAAGTAGCGGCTCCGTTAAATGAAACAGGAAAAATAGTCCATTGATTGCCTTCTTGAGCAACGATTGTTTTTCCATTGCAGGTGGCACGCAAGTATCCCGATTCAGATGGAACGGCCACATTGATTACACGTTGCAATCCTTTTGGCCAGTGTATGGCTTTCATTGAAATAGTCGCTTGTGTTGCCCCGGCATTGCCTTTTATTAGTACAAGTTGGTGCAATGCAGCATTGTTGATAGCAGCAGGATTTTCACCGTCATCATCATAGAAATAATATTCACTGCTGTTGGCTGATGGAAAATAGCGGATAGTGAGCGGCAAAGATGATTTGTATTGCGAGGTACTATGGTAGTCACCAGATAACCACATGGGCACAAAACTGCCTGCCCTCACATACAAGGGCATTGCCTGCAGTGAAACCGCAGGCTCAATCCATTTTCCTCCTCTTAATTGCTCGTTGCCGTCCCAGGCATACCATTCTCCTTTCGGAAGATATAGTTTTCTTGTAGCTGCACTGGGTTGCAAAACAGGCGCAACCAGGAATGCATCGCCAAACATGTACTGGTCTGTTGCCTGCAGCAAGGCAGTATCCGTTGTGCCGTTATAAATCATGGGCCTAATCAAAGAACGGCCATTGGCCGCCTGCTCCCATGCAAGGGTGTAGATGTATGGCAGCAAACTGTATCGGAGTCGAATAATCTCCCTCGCAATGCTTTTATACGGTTCGTCTTTAAAAGCGGGTTCACTGGGAAGGTTGTGAACGCCAGCCTCGAGGTCGCCGAAGGCGGTGCCATGTGGCCTGAAGATGGGAGTGAAGCCTGCCATCTGCAGCCAGCGTACATACAATTCCTGGTCGTCATCGGGCACATTACTAAATCCACCTGCATCGCTGTGGATGTAGGGAATACCGCTGAGGCTCATGCTTTGCAGGTTGGGCAATTGTGCCCGAAACCCGCCCCAGGTGCGGCTTACATCACCTGTCCATGGGAATACACTGTAGCGCTGGCTACCGGCAAACCCGGCACGATTGAGGTAAAACAGGCGTTTTGTCGGGTAGGTTTTGCTCCAGTTTTCATACAGCATTTTACTCCACATGTGACCATACATGTTGTGTACTTCGTCGGCTGAAAGTTTGCGGTTTATGCCAGATGAAGAAAGGTCGTGATACAAAGTCTGTGGATGCTTTTCCGGTTCGCCCAAATCGCCCCACCAACCTGCCACACCCATGTCGGTTTGCTTTTTGTAAAACTGCCAGAACCATGTTCTTGCTGACGGCTTAAACAGGTCGAGCAAACCGCCATATCCAAAATAAAAATCGGTGAGCATGAAAGGCATGCATGCTGAATCAACAGACAGATAGGGTTTGCTGGCCTCGAAATTTTTAGTGCCTTTCAGA
>JBBIOQ010000055.1:0-25333 GCA_037443285.1 Sphingobacteriales bacterium
TTCAAAATGACTCAGCGATACCTGAGTTTTCTGATGGGAGGAGGTCATAATAACGACAAACTCTATGTTGAACTTCAGGTAAAAAGAAATTCGAATGCAGGTTATGGTGTAACGTCAGATGGTTTCACAAAGTTGAAAAGAGTTACCCCCGAAATCAACAGTGAAGAACTGTTCAGGTATTGGTTTGATATTACAGAATTGTTGGGATTGAAAACCGATTCGCTAAAGGCTCATCCGCCGGTTGTGCGTCTGGTAATTGTTGATTCGGCATCATCTGGCCCGTTCGGACATCTTAATGTCGATGATTTTATCGTGAGTGCTTGCCTCGGCGATTTCATTCCGGTTCAGCAACAAGGGAAAACAGTTTTTGCTGACAAAGACCATCCGGTTTGGGGTTTTGTGGATACGCATACACATCCCATGGCTCATTTGGCATTCGGCGGTAAAACAATGACTGGCGACCCCGACGGTCCTATTGAAATTGCCCTTGCTACCTCGCAATGCGTGGACAACAATCACCAGCCAGGCAATGGCCTGGGGTTCATTTCTATCCAGGGTTACAATGCACACCTTCCATATGGGTACCCGACATTTTCCGGCTGGCCACGCTTCAATGTTCAACTGCATCAGCCAATGTACATCGACTGGATCAAGCGTTCGTATGAAGGTGGTTTGAAAATGATTTGTGTGCTGGGTGTTACCAATATGTTTTGGGCTTCAAGGGCCCTAGGCCCAGGTGTAAAGCCGGGATTGCCGATAGACGATGAGACGGTAGCCCTGCTTGGACTCGCCAAATTCAAAGAGATAGTAGCACGGAACAGCGACTGGATGGAAATAGCCCTGACACCTAAAGATGCAAGAAGAATCATTCTCTCCAATAAACTGGCAGTAGTGCTGGGTGTGGAAATGGACAATTTCGGAAATTTCAAGGACGCATCTTATGTGTACCGCGAACCTTATGCAATGCCGCCCTCCAATCCACTGGTGGCTTTGTCGAGTGATAAGACCCAGGCAAGAACACAGTTGCAGAATAAAATAAATCAATACTACGACCTAGGAATTCGACAGGTGACCCCCCTGCACTACATCTCGGGCGTGTTTGGCGGCACCGCAGTATTCCGTTACCAGTTTGGCATGATACAAAGTGCCTTTACCGGCAAGCCGTATTTTTTGAATGAAGGACGCTTTGAAGGAGTAAACTATAACATTTCTAAAGACATTCAGGCCTTTCAGGCTATCATGGGTAGTGCGTGGGAAGTGCTGAGTGGTGATGTGAAAGCGTTTTTTACCTGTTCAGGACCTGGCACAGCATCCACTACCGACAGCTATTGCGACAGGTACTATTCTACAATAAACGGCCAGGGACTCTTTACTCCAAATGGAACCATGCTTTATGAAGAACTGATGAAAAAAGGGATGGTCATTGATATTGACCATTCATCTCACCTTACCTCCTCGCAACTTTTTGTAATTGCAGAGAAATTAAAATACCCATTGCTTTCTTCACACTCCGATGCTGCAGAAACATGCCTTGGACCAAACCCGTATTCGGCTACCGTGAATTGGATTCAGGATGACCATGAAGCCAATTACAAAAATTATGGAACCACCTCAATAGGAAATCTTTCTACTGAAATGACACCATCCAAAAGCTACTATCAAAAAATAGCGAAGAGTGGTGGCATGGCTGGCTTGTTTACATTTCCCTTCCGCAAAACCAATAGTCCAATTCTTGATAAATCAGTGGCTAACAATTGCGAAGGCTCATCCAAATCATGGGCACAGAATTACTTGTATTCAATGCAAACAATGCCGGGCAAAGGCATTGGCCTTGCCACAGATAAAGGTTTTACTGAAGGTGTGGGTCCCCGTTTTGGGCCCATGGCTTCTTACAAATTGATCGAAGAAAAAACTGATTACCTGAACAAAATTTTGCGCCAGCAGCAAAGGTGGCAGCAGGATGCTGCTATCAAATATGATATTCCATTGCAGGACTGGAACCCCCGGAGATTTGAGTACGGTGAAATTGACGCTTTCGAAGAAGATATGTGGAAGGCGTTGGCATATTGGCTTACGCATCCGGAACTTCGGGTAGCAAAACCTGCAGACCATCCAGAAATCAATAATATTCCGCCGAGCGGATATGTTCTTCAGACTGACAGGATTAGAAACCTGGTGACTGGACTCGCCATTACCGAACCCAATAATCTGTTGCCCACCGGATTGTTTTCAGGAACAGACCAACCCTGGCAACAGGCCATCATGTATTGCTATAGCCATAATACGTTGCCAGGAAATTTGCCCAGAATTTATGCAGGCAACTACCTAAACCTGGTACAGGAAAAATACGAATACTGGAAGCCGGTATACGATTTGTGGCAACGGATGTTGAATGGCATTAATGAACCATTGCGAAAATTGGTTGAAGGCAACAGGGATTGGGACTTCAATATTGATGGCATGGCACATTATGGGATGATTCCAGATTTCATTCAAGACCTGAAGAATGTTGGCATCCGAACAGATCAGATGGTTCCACTCTTCTCGTCTGCAGAAGAATATATACGCATGTGGGAAAAGGCGGATTCGGCATCGGGAGCAAAGTATGATTGTCCTGGCAGTAGAAGTACTACTGACCAAATTGGGTGCAACAGCTACACCAGTCCCAGTGGCAAGTACAAGTGGGCGACTTCGGGAACTTACCTTGATACTATTCGAAACGCAGCTTGTTGCGATAGTGTGATTACTATTCATCTTACCATCAACAAAGTGGATACAGCTGTGATTACGCAGAACAATGCACTAACTGCACATGCAACGGGAGCAACATATCAATGGATCAATTGCAGCAATAATCAGCCCGTGAGCAATGCTACCTTGCAAACACTGTCACAAGTAGGCGATGGCAATTACGCAGTATCTGTAACACAAAACAACTGTGCAGCCACCTCATCATGCTACCCGATTGCCGCAGCGGTAGTGCGGAATCCTTTGAATAAACCCCTGGTCATGCCATTGGTTAAGTTTTCTGATGCCAGGAAGATTGTGGCCTTCGACCGGAAAAACAATGCCGAGTTTGGGCAGGCTGTTGCTATCAGCAATCAGTATGTAGTTGTGGGTGTTCCGTTAGAGCAAGCCGATGCAGACGGACTAAATCCACTAAATGGAGTCGGTGCAGTTTACATTTTTGAGCGCAGGGCGGATAGCGTTTGGGTGCAGCGTCAGAAAATTGTGGCTTTGGACAGAACCGCCGGTGACAATTTTGGAAGGGCAGTTGCTATCAGTGGCAATACAATTATAGTAGGTGCTCCATTCGATCTTGAAGATGCTGAAGGACAAAATGCTATGGCTGCTGAGGGCTCAGCATATGTTTTCGAACGCAATGCCAACGGAATTTGGATACAAACAAAAAAACTGGTGCCGGCATACCGCGAAAGTTATGAATACTTCGGTGCTTCGGTAGCAGTTGATGGCAACACCATTGTGGTAGGTGCCTATGGAACATCAAAAGACTCTTCAAATTCACTTGAATCGACCGTAAACGATGCAGGTGCGGTATATGTGTTTGAGCGGGCAGCAAGTGGCTGGCAGCAAACCCAGAAACTGGTTGCTAACGACCGCAAATTGGGTGATGGAATGGGTGTGTCGGTCTCCATCAGCGGCAAGACTATCCTGGCAGGAGCATGGGCCGCTGATTTAAATGCCGCCGACAGCATACGGATGGAATCCGCTGGAGCTGCATATATTTTCGAAAAGAAAGGAACTGCATGGGTGCAGGTGAAAAAACTGGTTTCCTCCGACCGATCACCCTACGCTGAATTTGGGTCTTCGGTAGCAATTAATGGCAACAATGCAATTGTTGGAGCACGCAGAACAACCGTAACCAATGATCCTAACTCCGGGGAGTATGCAGGCAATGCCTACATCTTTTACCGCGATAGCCTTTCGGGGTGGAAACAGACGTTTGAAATATCACCTGCCGACCGCAAGGCAGATGATCGTTTAGGGACGAGTGTCGCCATATTTGGAAACTACGCCGCAATAACGGCACCGGGTTACGATAGCATCGCTCCCAATGAAGGCGTTGTGTATGTGTATTGGCAAAATCCAGAAGGAAGCTGGGTGCTGTCACAAAAACTCTTATCTGCTGACCATGGTGATTTTTCAGGTCTGGGCATTTCTGTGGCGCTTTGCGACAGTTTTGCAATAGCCGGGGCCCGGGTAGAACATAGGGATCTGCAAGGCACAAATATCTTGTCAAACTCTGGTGCAGCTTACATCTACGGCAAGTCTTCATTGGAAGGTACATTACCCCCAAAACAGTACTGATCTGAACCGAGGGTAACCGAAAGCAAGTTTTCAACCTGCTGGTTAGGGTAGTTTATTAGTATCAAATTTGTTGAATTCAAGTGAAGACTTGTTGAGTTGGCATGGACTTATTTGGGCAGGTCCAATAATTGATACCAAAAACAATAATCTAATCTGGATTTCAGGTAAATTTCCGCCTGATCCCATCTCTTATTTTCTATGAAACGATTAATGCCCATTACATTTTTTATGCTGGTCGCCCAATTGGCGATGACGCAGACCCCTTCCTTTCATTCCCTCTTCAATGGCAAAGACCTTAGTGGCTGGAAGCCATTGAACGGTAAGGCGAAATACTATGTTTCTAATGGAGCCATTGTTGGCGAAACTGTTTTTGGTGAACCCAATTCATTTCTGGCCACTGAAAAAAACTATGGCGATTTTATCCTTGAGTTTGAATTCAAACTCGACAGCCAGATGAACTCAGGTGTACAGTTCAGAAGCGAAAGCACCGCCGATTATATGAACGGACGAGTGCATGGCTACCAGTTTGAAATTGATCCTTCACCACGCAGTTGGACGGCTGGTATTTATGATGAAGCCCGTCGCGATTGGTTGTATCCAATTGATCTTAACCCGGCTGCCAAACCCTTGTACCACCATGGTCAGTGGAACAAGTGCCGCATAGAATGCCAGGGTAATGTCATCCGCACATTTCTGAATGGCAAGGAAGCTGCAAGCCTTGTAGATAACCTTACACCTGCCGGCTTTATTGCCTTGCAGGTGCACAGCATAGGCAAGCCGGAAGATGCTGGAAAAAAAATCATGTGGCGCAACCTGCGTATTCATGAAGGGAAATTTACCCCAACTCCCACTTCAAATGTTTTTGTGGTGAATCTGCTGCCTAACAATGTGAGCGATGCAGAGAAAAAGAACGGCGTAAAATTGCTGTGGGATGGTGCAACCACCAAAGGCTGGCGTGGTGCTTACAAAACAACTTTCCCCGACAAAGGCTGGCAGATAAAAGACAGCGTACTCATGGTGTTGGCATCAACAGGAGCCGAAAGCACCAACGGTGGTGACATAATAACCACTGATACTTTTCATGCATTCATCCTGCAGTTTGAATTCAAATTCACCGAAGGCGCCAATAGCGGTGTGAAATATTTTGTGACTGAAAAAGAAGGCAACACCGGCTCGGCCATTGGACTTGAATACCAGATATTGGATGATGCAAAACATCCTGATGCAAAGTTGGGAGTAGTGGGCAACAGAACACTCGCATCACTGTACGATTTAATTCCATCGCTACGTGAACCAAGGGCAAGGCACAAAGTGGGCGAATGGAACCGTGGTATGATTGTAGTGTATCCCGACAATCGCATTGAGCATTGGCTGAATGGTTGGAAGGTGCTGGAATATCAACGCGGTGTACCTTATTACTACGCATTGGTGGCACGCAGCAAGTATGCACAATGGGAAAATTTCGGCATGGCAAATTATGGCCATATCCTGCTGCAGGACCATGGCAACGAAGTGTCATTTCGCAGTATTAAAATTCAGGAACTGCATTAAAATAGTTTGCCACCAGGACACGAAACAAACATAAGGGCTGGCATTTTTTTCTTTGAGTAATTCGTGCATCCTTGGTGCCATGGTGGTTAAAAAAACTTATCAAAATAATTTTCATACATGACTACACGTCGGCATTTCATCAAGCAAGGTTCAATGGCAGGAGCTGCTGCATTATTGGGGACTACTGCATTTTCTGCGGCAAGTTATCGGCGCATTATGGGTGCCAACGATCGGGTGCGTGTTGGCATCGTTGGTTTTTCCGATAGATTCAAAGACACGTTGGGCCCTTGTTTCCTGCAACACAATACCGAACTCAATTTCGATTTTGTGGCAGTCAGTGATTTGTGGAGTGTTCGCCGGCAGGAAGGCGAAGCATGGTTGTCGCAAAAAACCGGGCATGCTGTGCAGGCATTCAGAAACAATGATGAACTGTATGCATCCAAATCTGTTGACGCGGTGATTGTAAGTACGGCCGATTTTCAACACGCTTTGCACGCCATTGAAGCGGTGAATGCCGGATGCGATGCCTACGTTGAAAAACCTTTTGCAGAAACCATGGCCGACAATAAAGCAGCACTCAAAGCCATTAAAGCCAGTAAGCAAATCGTACAGGTAGGATCGCAGCGACGGAGCGGACCCAATTACGCAGCGGCCAACGATTTCATCCGCAGCGGAAAATTTGGACCAATTACCATGGTGGAACTGGTGTGGAATGTAAACCAACCCGGACGCTGGCGCAGGCCGGCCCTGGTTGCCAAATGCAAGGAGGCCGATACCGATTGGAAAAGATTTTTGTTGAACCGGCCCTTCGAGGCCTGGGACCCACGCAAGTACCTCGAGTATCGCCTGTTCTGGCCCTATTCGTCGGGCATGCCTGGCCAGTGGATGTGCCACCAAATAGACACGGTGCACTGGTTCACCGGTTTACAGCATCCGCGTTCCGTGGTGGCCAATGGTGGCATTTACCAATGGAAAGACGGGCGGAAAAATTGGGACACCACAACGGCCGTTTTTGACTATGGTCCGGATGATGACCTCACTTCAGGTTTCCAGGTTATTTTCACCAGCCGCATGCACAACAGTACTGGTGGCATGAGCGAAATATACTATAGTAATGGCGGCGAACTGAATATGCTCACCAACAAGGTATCTCCCAAAGGTGGCATGAAGGCCGATGAAGCAGCAGCAATGGGGTTGCAGGCCAACCTGCTGCCTGAAGTGGATTTAAATGCAGCAGCGCCCACTGCTGCCACCGCAGCCAATATGGGCGCCGACCCGCTCACCTCGTTGCACATGCGCAACTGGATGGAATGTGTGCGCAGCCGCAACGCGCCCCATGCACCGGTAGAGGCTGGTTATTATCATTCCATTGCCAGCATCATGACCAATGCTGCTGTACACACCGGCCAAAAAGTGACATTCGACAAGACAAATCAAAGGGTAATGGCAGGTGGCAAAGAATTTGTCTATTGAAAATATTATGCTTTGTTAAGCCTGATTGAAACCAACTTCGAAGGAACGAATTAACGTTTGGGGCAAACTTTGTTGTAGTTCTTTTGTTTGTCAAAAGAAAAAGCACCTTGTCCCGACTGAAAGTTTTATTGCGTCCCGTTGTTACCTATACGTTGATTATTTATGGTTCACTCATTGGTTTTGGCATCATTGCCGACCATTATTTTCAGTTCAGGAAAAGTGATACAGCAACCGAAGCCTGGTTTGCGCAGCACAACGAATCCATTCACATAGGGTATTACAAAAGCCAGGGCAGGGAAATCCGCTACATATTTACGGATGACCAGCCCGGAAAACCTTTTATACTCTTCATTCACGGCGCACCTGCCAGTAGCACCTACTTCAAAGAATATCTTGCCGATAAGCAACTGCGTGCAGCCGCCAACCTGGTAGCAGTAGACAGGCCCGGCTATGGCTACTCCGGCCTTGGCGAACCCATTGCAGATATTGGCATGCAGGCAGCCATGATTGCACCCATTATCGACAGCCTGCATCGTTTGCAGCGTCCGGTTATTCTTGTTGGCGCTTCGTATGGCACCGCAGTGGCCAGCCGCATTGCCATGGACTATGGTTCCAAAGTGGATGGGCTTGTGTTGCTTGCACCGGCCATTGCGCCAGCGCAGGAAAAAACCTACCTCATCAGTTATGTGTTGGAAACGCCATTGTTTTCATGGGCACAGCCACGCATGATTCATTCTGCCAACGTTGAAAAATTCAATCACGAAGCAGAGCTGCGTAAAATGGAAAACAGGTGGAGCGAAATAAAAGTGCCTGTTATCTATTACCAGGGTGCTGAAGACGAACTCATTTACACCACCAATGCCACATTCGCCAGAACACACATTACAAACTGTCAATCGCTATCCATAAAAATGCTACCGGGATTGGGTCACGTCATCGCCTTCAAAGCAAAGGACGAAATCACGGTTGCACTTAACAGGATGATGGGCCTGGCAGCCAACTATTACGCCAGCCGCAGAGATGACAATGAAAAGTTGCAGGCATCCGTCAGCGTGGCGAAGAAATCCACTCCTTCAATCCAATAAGGTATTTGCCGCCTCTTTGTTCGGCAAAATAATCAGCACCCAACATGAGGGCAGCCTGTACTGTAAGTGTGATGCCAATGCCCATTGCAAATGATTTTTCAGCATTGCTGCGATACAATAGCACAAGGGTAACACCGGCTGCAATCAAGGCAATTTCAATCCATCGATAGACTACAAAATTTTTCATCACTTTCTCCATTCGGGGAATTTCAGCAGAAGCAATGGAAGAAGGATTGAGGTCCATCCTGTACACAATGTCTTTGCGTTGTTCATCACTTCTTGCATACACCGTGTAGCCCACCACCACCTGGATGAGGCCAACAGCTATCAGCGGAATAGCCATACCCTTGTGAAAAGGTGTTTTCATTACAAAAAGAAGAACTAAAGCCGCAGCGATTGCTGCAATGCCAATACCCAAAAACAACAGGCTTTCCTGTTTTTCTGCTATGAAATACGCTTCCGCCTGCGCCTTGGTAAACATGGTAATACTTGTGTTGTGAAAGTTATCGCAAGTGTTTCAATATTGCGGCATCCAAAGGGTTAACAGCTGAAGGATAAATGCCAACAAGGCATCCTTCAGGATCAACAAGGTATTTGCAAAAGTTCCATTCAGGTTCGCGGTCATTCCAGCCGTTTTTTTCGGAACTACTCAACCATTCGAATACTTCTTGTTTTGAAGTTCCTGTTACCGCTGCTTTCTTCATGAGTGGAAAGGTTACTCCAAAGTTCATCCTGCAGAATGAAGCGATGTCTTTATCGCTGCCAGGTTCCTGCTCCTTAAATTCATTTGCCGGAAAGCCAAGCACCACCAGTTTTTCCTTGAATTGTTGGTGAAGTTTTTCGAGATCATCATACTGCCCGGTGTAACCGCAGAATGATGCAGTATTTACCAGCAACACATATTTTCCTTTGAGCTGTTCAAATGAAAGAGGCTTGCCATTGCTGAGTGTTGCATGCAGCGAGTAGAATGAAACCTTTGGAATAATCAGGCCTGCCTTTTTTTCTGCAATCCCTTTGCGTGATGCGGCCTTCTGCGACCACATAAATATCGGGTACACCAGTTTGAGAAATTGTTGCCGGAGTGTCATTTGTTAGCTGAGATAGGTTGATACTTTACAACAAATGATTGATGCAAAAGGATCACACTATTTGAAGAATTCAGAAATAATATTTCTTGCCAATTGCCAGGTGCAGCACATTGTTGATGTTTTGCTTTTCCTGTAAATCAAGCAGTTCTTTCTTTGGGTAAAAGATGGGTTCATCGCTCAGGTCGAAAGTGCCGAAATGCATGGGTACAAGGTGCTTTGTTTTCAATTGATTGATCACCACCAGGGCGTCGGCCGGGCTGGTGTGCGATGGATGCATAAACCATTCGGGTTTGTAAGCGCCAATGCCAATGAATGCGTAATCAATGGATGGGAAGATATTTCCAATTTGCTCAAAGTGCATGCCTAATCCGCTGTCGGCTCCAAAGTATAAATTGCCTGCACTGCTTTCAATCATCATGCTTCCCCACAGCATTTCGTTCAGGTCGGCAAGGCCGCGGCGGTTCCAGTGTTTGGCTGGCAGGTAGGTAATGGAAAAGTCTTCGTCAAGTGTGTAGCGTTGGAACCAGCCGGCCTCAATGATCGGGTTTGAAATTTTCCATTGGCGCAGCAGTTTTCCAATTTCGAGACCGGTGAGAATGACAGCCTTCGGATTAAGGGCACACAATTGCTGCAGGCTTTTGCGGTCGCAATGATCACGATGATTGTGGCTGAGCAAAATGTAATCGATATGCTTCAACCTGTCTATGCTGGTTGGCAGCGGCGTATAGCGTTTTATCTGGTGTACTACTACGCCGAGTTCATGAAATATAGGGTCGGTGATTATCTGTTTGCCATTGATAGAAAACAGAAAACTCGCATGACCCAGCCACGTAAATCCATTGTCGATGTCTTTCGTCAGGCTGTGGTTTTCTACTATTTCAATGCCTGGTTGTTGGTTTTGTTTCAGCGGTTTCAGGGGCTTTTTTTCAGCCTGCCATTTCAGCACATCGGCATAGCTGCGTTGCGATGCGCCATCGAGATTGATGTATTGCCCTTTATCATTCACAGGGTTGCCCTGCCAGTTTTCAATAATAAACGGGAGTGAAGAATTGTATGTTGGTCGCGCCATAGTTTGCCTGGACTAGTGATTGAATTGTCGAAGGTGATGGTCGAGATGTTTCCAAATCAACCGGCCCCAGTATTTGGTGTTTAGTTCACCAAACAAAGTATGCACTCCTCTGATGGATGGTAATGCTATCACCTCCTGCAATTTATTCGTCAGCATTTGTTTTTCCTTTTCAAATGTTTCCACAGCCTGGCATGTTTTCTTCGCATCCATGGCAGGCGCTGTTGGTGAGCCCTTTGGCCATGGCATTACATAGATGACCAGCCAGTTGAAGGGGAAAAAACGCAATGGACCATTGATGATTTTTGTATGTGCCGCAGGTTGCAGCACAAACTCCAATTGTTGGCGGCAATGCCAGCACATTTCAGCAGGAGTCATGGTTCCCCATTGCCTTGGTGAGTCTTCCGACAGCGAAGAAAGTCGCTGTAGGATTGCAGTGTAGTCGTTTGCGTTCAGAAGGGTTGCTGCCATTTTTTATGTTGATTTTTCCTGTAAAAATCTGCTCATCTTCAGTACCAGGCCGCGTGGTGAAATACCTGCACCACTTGCCAAAAATGCATTTAAAAAACCATGTATCGCTACACGTTTTCCTTTCATCATGGCCTTATAACCAAATTCAGCTACTTCTTTTGAAGTGGGCAACTTTTTTCCTTTCACCAGCCTGCTTTCTTCCATGGCTGCTGCTGCCTGAAAACCACTCTCGGTGGCTCCAGGGCAATAGGCCGTCACCGTGACTCCTGTGCCTTCCAGTTCATTGCTGATGGCTTCGCTGAAATGAAGCACGTAAGCCTTGGTGGCAAAATACACACTCATGGTTGGTCCCGGCTGAAAGGCAGCGGTCGAAGAAACATTCATGATGCGACCACTTTTTCGCTGCACCATTGCAGGCAAAAAGAGATGGGTGAGATGAGTGAGAGCTGTAATGTTTACACTTATCATCTGCTGCAGCTTTGCCCAGTTGGCTTCATGAAAGAATCGGTAATCACCAAAGCCTGCATTGTTGATGAGGTAATCAACGGTTATGTTTTGCTGCACACAAAAATCATGCACTTCCTGTGCTGCATTAGGAATACCTAAGTCTTTTGCAATAGTGGTGGTTTGTGTGTCATATTGGAACTCAAAAGTATCTGCCAGTTGTTGAAGCTTTTTTTCATTGCGGGCTACAAGTACAAGATTGCAACCTTTGGCTGCAAAAATCTTTGCCAATTCAAGTCCGATGCCCGAACTGGCGCCGGTTATCAAAGCGGTCTTTTTCATAGATTTTTTTATGCATCTATCATCCCTATTTCATCAGCAATCGCAGCACTTTGTTGTACCATTTCTTGTAGGGTGCATACCAAAGCGGAACATCCAGCCATGAAGGGCTTTTCACTATACTTTTCAAGTGTGAGAAAGCCTCGAAACCGCTCTTGCCATGATAGGCGCCTATGCCGCTGGGACCCACGCCACCAAAAGGAAGGTCGGAAATGCCGAGATGCACGATGCCGTTGTTTACGCAACCACCGCCAAAGCTCACCCGTTCCATAAAAAACTTTTCGGTGGACCTGCTTTTTGTAAAAACATAAAGCGCCAGCGGGTATGGATTTCTTTCAATGATGGCCAAAGCCTCTTCTTTGGTTTTGTAAGTAATGATGGGAAGAATAGGTCCGAATATTTCATCCTTCATAATAGAGTCATCAAGATTGATATTGTCCATAATGGTTGGAGCGATATACAAATCATTGATGTCAGTTTGGCCACCGTGCAAAATGTTTCCCTGCGTGAGGTAGGACTGCAGGCGTTTGAAATGTTTTTCATTGATGATGCGGCCATAGTCTGGGCTTTGTTGTGGGTTGTTTCCATAAAACTGAACCAGGAATTTCTTCAATGCAGCTACCAGTTTTTCCTTTACACTTTCGTGAACCAGCAAGTAATCAGCCGCCACACAGGTTTGTCCCTTGTTCATGAATGAAGTAAACAACACTTTTCGTGCAGTGTAATCAATAGCAGCATCTGGTGCCACAATGCACGGGCTCTTGCCGCCCAACTCAAGCAAAACAGGCGTTAGATGCCTGGATGCTGACTCCATGATTCTTCTTCCCACAGCTGTGCTGCCGGTGAAGAATACAATATTGAGAGGAAGTGTTTCAATAAGGTGCTTGCTTATTAAATATCCCGGGCCGGTTACAACGGCTATGTATTCAGGCTCGAACGTTTCTTCAATCAATTTCCGTAACACAGCTTCTGTTGCTGGCGCTTCTTCCGATGGTTTCAGTATGAGTGTATTCCCTGCTGCAATACTGTTGACAACGGCACTGAACAGTAACAGAAAGGGATAATTCCAGGGACTGATGAGCAACGATACACCGCGTGGTTCAGCATGCACTTTGCTGCGCGATGGAAAAAACAATAAAGGTGTTGGCTGATGTCTTGCCTGCATCCAGCCTCGCAGATTTTTTTCGGTGTGAGTAATCTCCATGTACACCGGGCCAATTTCGGTGCCATAAGCCTCAAATTCATTTTTGCGCAGATCAGTTCTGAATGCTTCCGTCAGTTGTTTTTCGTAGCGTTGAATGGCTTTGCGTAATACACCAAGCTGACCTTTCCGGAATTCATAGGAGCGTGTAACGCCTGTTGCAAAGAAGGCACGCTGTTCATTGTACAACTCAGCCAGTTGTTCGGGCGTATGACTCAAAGCATTTTCAGCAATTGCATGCTCATTCATTGTTGTTGTGTATTAAAGAAAGTGATGCAAAGTTATCTGATACCCATCACTGCTGCCATGGTCACTATGCCTTCCAGTAAAAAACTGATGCGCAGGTTTTCATTCTCGGCATGTTGGTTGTTGTCGTAATTCACAATGCCGATGGACAAAGGGGGTGATTGTAAAATGCTTTCGAAAATAAATAGCGGAAGGCTGCCACCGAGTGTTGGTATTTTGATGACAGGTTTTGTGGTGGTGGTTTGAATGGCTGCTATTACCTTTTGTGCAATGGGTAGCGACATGGAAGTTTTCTGTGCTGCATATCCGCCGGGGCGCAAAGTGAATTTTGCAATCAGCGGATATTGTTTTCTTTCTTCCAAAGTGGGATCGTGGTCCAAAATATGATAGTCCCGACCTTCTATGAAACGCCTGATTTTTACAAACTGTCCTTCCACGGTGTTGCCATTCACCAGGCGCAAATCCAATACAGCTGTGGCTTCTGCGGGGATAATATTGCTTGCCATTTTTCCAACATTGGCAGCAGCCATACCGTTAATATTGAGTGTTGGCAGGTTGAGCAACTCCTGCAAACTCCTTCTGTTACCATCAGGATTGATCATGGCCAACTCTTCACGCAGTGTAGGTTCAGCATCAGGAATGGATTTGATAGCTGCCTTTTCTTCTGCTGAAAGTGGAACAATGTCATCGTAAAAACCGGGTATGGTTACCATGCCCTTATCGTCTTTCATGGCTGCCAGCAACTGAACCAAACGCATGGCCGGATTGGGCGCCCAGTTGCCATAGTTACCGCTATGCAATGGACGCAAAGATGCATATACCGTAAGGTCAGCATTTACATCGCCACGTACACCAAAGGTGAGCTGCTTGCTACCGCTCACATGCATGGGACCATCACAAATAATCCATAGATCGGCCTTGAGTAAGTTTGTGCTTTTTTTGAAATAATCAGGCAGATTTACCGAGCCGGCTTCTTCTTCTCCTTCAAACATGAATTTCATATTCACGCCAGGCCTGCCGCCGCTTTTCACCAATGCATCGTAAGCTTCAATAATGGCAAACACGCCTGCTTTGTCATCGCTGCTGCCACGTCCGTAAATGCGCCATGCATCAGGAATACTTGCAGGAATTTCGTTATCCTTCACAAAACTTCCACCGTGGTCAAGCCGGTCAGTTGTGATTTGTGGGGTGAAAGGCGAAAGGCCATTTGCCCACTGTGCGGGATTAACAGGTTGCCCATCGTAGTGCGCATAGAAACCAACAGTGGTAGTAGCTCCGGGCGATTTTATTTCACCGTAAACCAATGGACTCGCACCCGGGATGGTTGAGTTGATCACGGTCACTTTGATGCCGCGTTGTTCCATCATTTGTTTGATGAATGACACATTGCGTACAATGTTGATGCTGTCGCCCTTTACGTTGGGCAATGCAAGAAACTGAAGGTATTCCTTCATCAAAGGCTGTTGGTTTTGCTGCACATATTTTCTTACAGCTTCCGGTTGGCCAACAGCTATGGAAGCAGTGAACAGCAGCAATAATGCAATGAGCTTCATGATATCGATTGTTTTGATTCGGTAAGCTACAAATAGCGGTAAAATTTCCGGTAAGGAATTGCGTATGCCTAACTTTAAAAAAACGAATGACATGGACATGAGTTATCATATCCGAAAATGGGTAAAGCCCGAAGACCTGAATCCCAACCACACTTTGTTTGGCGGAAAACTGTTGCAGTGGATTGATGAAGAATCGGCCTTGTATGCGGTGCTTCAATTCAACAACAACCGGGTAGTCACCAAATTCATGTCTGAAATCAATTTCATCAGTGCACCCAGGCAGGGCGATATTATTGAAATTGGCATCATGACTACTGCATTTGGTCGCACCAGTATGACTACACGTTGCGAGGTGCGTTACATGCAATCAAAGGAGACAATACTTACCGTGGAAAAAATTGTTTTTGTAAACCTCGGCTCTGATGGCAAACCTGCAGCCCATGGAAAAACGATGAACAACAGGTAGCATTTTCGATTGTTAATTCAAAGTGTATGCTTTTAGCTGCTTCACAACCCAAAAGATGCTTTTGTTTTCTTCGGCAGTGAGGCTACCACCAGGTCATACGAATGCTTTGTCCATTCCTGTACTTGTTTGTTTGTGATCGTGCCATCCATGAGTACGGTGTTCCAGTGTAGCTTGTTCATGTGATAGCCTGGTAGTACTGCAGCGTAGCGTTCGCGCAGTTCAATGGCTATTTCTGGATCACATTTGAGGTTGATGCTTTCAAAGAAATCGATATTGGTAAGCGCAAACATTTTACCAGCCACTTTGAAAACAAGTGTGTTTTCATCAAAAGGAAATTCCTCGGTGACAGCAGGTAAAGAGAGGCAATAGTTTCGAAATTGTTCGAGGTCCATGGCAGTCAATTTTGCTTCACGAAACTTGTTCAGGATCGAGATTGTTAACAGGATGTACTACTAAAGTTAAAGGAGACTCTTCATGATTAAACAATTCTACAGTGCCTTGCTTCCGACGTTTTATAATGCTTAATTTTCCGAAGTGGATACAATTTTTGATGATAGTTATTTTATGAAGAGAGCCATGCAGGAGGCGCAGCTTGCTTTTGAGCAGGATGAAATTCCTGTTGGAGCAGTGGTAGTGGAGGGCAATAAGATAATAGGCCGTGGGCACAACCTTACCGAAACCCTGCACGATGTGACAGCACATGCTGAAATGATAGCGCTGACTGCAGCGTTTAACCATATGGGTGCCAAGTATTTGCCTGAAGCAACTATTTACATTTCGCTTGAACCTTGCCATATGTGTGCCGGCGCATTGTATTGGAGCAAAATTGGTCGCATTGTGTATGGTGCTGATGATGAAAAGCACGGCTACAAAAGATTCTACGGAACGCAAAATCCTTTTCATCCAAAAACCATCATTCAGCATGGTCTCATGGCAGATGAAGGAGCTGAATTTATGAAGGCGTTTTTCAGAAAGAAACGAATGCTATAATGCAACATTTATGACTACAAGTTTGCCAATTTCACAAAGTCGTTTCTGTTTAAGAAGTATCGCGATGCTGATTGCAGCAACCTGCGCAGCCACAATAGTAATTGCGCAGCAACCAAGCCTTAAGTTACACATCAGCCAGGACCACCTGCAGCCAGGAGATACGCTCGATTTGGAAGCTGATTACACATTGGACAATAGAAAATTACCACCGGCCACGTTTGCTATTACCCTTCAAAGTGAAGACAAAAAAGTATGGCAAATGCGATGGCCGATGGTAGACGGACATGCAGAAGCCTCCATTGTAATACCTCACAGTATGCCGGCAGGCCTTTTTACTATGGCATTTGCGGTACAGCCACGTTTCCTGAAGTTTTATGGACAGGTAGTCTACCCGCCAAAGCTGAAACTGCTGAGTGCCGTTGTAAGTAGTCGTCAGAGTTCCAGGCTGTATGCTTATGTACCTGATGAAATGGGCCGCTTCACCATGGAGGACCTGCTGTTTGAAGATACCGTGAAGTGCCGGTTTAGCTTAGGGGCTTCGTCACAGGAAATCCCCATGGTTTTGTTGGATGCCTGGCTCGATTCAAGTTTTCTGCCGGCGAGTTATGGCGTGAAGAGCATTGTGGTAAACGATTCGGCAGCAGCCGATGCCTTTGAAACCATAACATTAACCAAGAATGAATTTTTCAAAGATGGCTTTCAATGTTTTCAGACTAATTATCCCGCCCAGCTAAAGCTTGAGCAGTGGAAGAATCTATCGCCTGTTGCTTTCTTCGACAGCATGTATGTGCCATTGTTATTCAAAGGCAGGGATGCTAAAACCCTTGATTGCATTACCGACAGTTCAAATCTTTCCTTTGCTGCCACTTTTGACATGCTGAAGAAGAAAATGCCTGACATGGAAATAAAGGACTGGGAACTTGATGATGCATACCTCCGTAACTACAGTGTAAAGGGTAACGATTTGGGTCCCAGAAATGAGCGAATGATTTTCTACGAAAAGAATTGGTACAGGATTTATTGCAACGGCAGCTACGGCGACCTCACCCCACTTATGCGCAGGCCTGATTGTTTTGCATTGGTGCGCATCCTTCCACCTCCTTTTTACAAGCATCCACGTTCGGAGGAGACTTTTGGGGTGATTGCATTTTTTGAAAGAAAATACCCGTTTGCATCGCCCGAACCATTTGGAAATTCTTTCCTTTTGAGGGGTTATACGCCTGCTCTTTACGTGCTGCCAACCAGGTAATGCAGCGTTAGCATCATTTCCTTAAATCGCAATTGCACCAACATTCATCCATTACCTTTGTACCTCTTTTCACAACCCATTTTTTCAATTAATAAAACAAACATATTATGGCATTTACACTCGACCCGCTGCCGTATGCATCCAATGCATTGGAGCCTTTTTTCGACACAATGACCATGGAAATTCACCATGGCAAACACCACCAGGCTTATGTTACCAACCTCAACAACGCCATTGCCGGCACTGCCAACCAAGGCAAGAGCCTGGAAGAACTGGTTGCCAATGCAGGCGCCATTGGAACGCCGGTACGCAACAATGGGGGCGGTCACTGGAACCATACTTTTTTCTGGAAACAACTAAAAGTGAACAACGGAGCAGGCCCATCGGGTAAACTGGCTGCTGCTATTGAAGCTGAATTAGGTGGTTTCGAGAAGTTTAAAGAAGATTTCAAAAAGGCAGGCATAGGCCGTTTTGGAAGTGGCTGGGCATGGCTTGGTGTAAAGGATGGCAAACTGGTTATATGCTCTACACCCAACCAGGACAATCCGCTGATGGACGTTGCAGAATGCAAATGTGCCCCCATCCTTGGCCTTGATGTGTGGGAACATGCCTACTACCTGAAGTACCAGAATCGCCGCCCGGATTTCATTGATGCGTTTTGGAATGTGGTGAACTGGGATGTAGTAGCCGGGCGTTACGAAAAAGCCATTGGTTAAGTCCAGGAATAACTCATTGAAAAAGCAAAGCCGGTGAATGCCGGCTTTTTTTATTGAGCTGTTGTGCATCGATTTTTGCAGCGTTGCAGTCGCCATCGAACAAAGGCTCATGGAGCAATCAGGCATTCAATACATAAAAAGACAGCAATGAATTATTGGAAACATTTTGGTGTATTCATTGAAAGGAGTAACATCTGAATTAGGTAATTTCAACAGTAGGAAAACATGACCAATTTTATTCCCATATTTCCATTGGGCCTTGTGGTTTACCCCGGCGAAAGCCTCAATCTTCACATATTTGAACCGAGGTACCGGCAACTCAGTCGTGAGTGCATTGAGCTTAAGAAGCCATTTGGCATACCATCAGTCATTGATAATAAAATGACGGATTTCGGAACATTGATGCAGGTGAAGGAACTGAGGCAGGAATACGATGATGGCAAAATGGATATTACCACCACAGGTCTTCAGGTGTTCAGGATTTTGGAAGTTGTGAAGCAAATTCCTGATAAACTGTATAGTGGCGCCATTGTAAACTATCCGCACAATTCAATGCATATTCTTTCAAAAAAAATGGAGGTTATTGTTAATGCCATTCGTGAATTGCATCGAATGCTGGATGTACTTAAGCCTTTTTCAAAAGCCGATGATTTGCTCACCAGTTATGATGTGGCACACCATGCCGGCCTCAACATGCAGGAGGAATTTGAATTGCTGCAATTGTTCAGGGAAGATCAGCGCATTGAATACCTCAAGCGACATTTACTGAAAGTGCTTCCGGTGGTAAAGGAGATGGAAGCATTAAAAGAAAGAATAAAACTAAACGGACACTTCCGCGAATTGAAGAGCCTCGGCTTTGAAGACTGATTATTTTGTGACGCGGCCCCAAATCAGCCAGGCCAGCAAGCAGCCGGCACCATCGGCCACAATATCCCAAATATCAAAGCTTCGGTTGGCAACAAAGTTTTGCTGAATGAACTCGATGGCCACGCCATAGCCAAGACCTGCAATAGCAATGAATCCAAAAATGTTATTGCTGTTGGGTGAAACAATACCTTTTTTAAATGGCTTGTAAAAAAGATACATCAGCAACAGGAAAATGGTGATGTGAACCCATTTGTCTACCTGCAGGGTATCAAACCAATTTCTTTTTGGCAATGAGGTTCCCGGCAAAGTGAAAAGATAGAATGACAACATCCAAAAGACAATTGCCGGCGCAAATGCTTTGAGTCTTTGTGTGAAAGGAATTGTCGTAGTAATTGATTGTTTCATCGGCTGGCAAACTTACTATTTGCCAATGGCTATCAGCGTATTTGGATTGGGCTCACTGCTGCCACCTTCCTGTTCAAGACTGATGGCAAATGATTCGGCATGCGGCACATTACTCATTTTGGCAACCGTACCATCTTCCTGCCAGCTGAGAATTCCGGCGCTCTGCAACTTGCCATCCACCATAGCCCAAAGCTGGTATTGTTTTCCATTGGCGGGCGCAGGTAATTGGTTATTAAAAAGATAGACATCCTTGGTGTTCGTGTCCCAAAAAACGGTAGCAACAGTCAGTGCTTCTTTGGCCGTTGAATGCAACGCAACCTGTTTGTTGAATGGATTTTTGATGACGGCAACTGTTGCATCAAGTGCATTCTTTTTGGCCACCAGCGCATTTTGTTGTAGCAGCAATTCGGTGTTTCTTATTTTGAAATGGTCAGCACTTCGGTACAGGAATAGACTGAGCACAGCACTTCCGACAAATAATGCACTGGCCACTATTAGTAATCTTCTAGACCATCTCAACTGGATACGAATTTTTTCTATATCGGTTTCGCCATCATCCACCTGGTTTGTGAATGCTGACGGTTGATTACCCGATTCTTTTGCCTCTCTTTGCAATGCTTCCATAAGCTTAACCTGTGTTTGAGCTGGGGTGGGCAATGTTAACTTGTTTGTTGCTGATAGTTTTTTTTCCAATGTTTTTCGGGCCTCTTTTACCTCAGGGTACATTTCCTCCATTTGTTGCAGCAATGCCAGGTCCTTTTCATCGGCAAGACCTAATATGCAGGCTTCAATTGCCCCGCTTTCAATGTACTTCTTGGCAGTAACCATCGTTTACGTTTTGTGTGCCCATAGCTTTCTTTATTTCAATAGCGTTTCCAGTATTTGAAGTTGATCAGCAGGCACTATGCGGCTTCATTTGTTCATTCTACCTGAAATTGTATCCCTGTAAAATTTGCAGTCATGTGGGTTGACCTTGAGGGAACACTCACCCAGTGTGCAGGAGCGAACAGTTATTTGTTATAGCACAAATTATGCCGCATATGCACAGCGCTGTTTTGTTTTCAGATATCCTTACTTTTTGAAACTGCTAAAAGGTTTTTTGGTACAGGGTAGGGTTTCTTAATAGGGCCTATGTACAAACGTAAATATAAAAACAAAATTGCCACCGGCAATAATCCGGTGGCAGCAAAATAGTCATTGGGTGTTTATGCCAATCAGGAAACAGAGGCGCTGTAAGCTTCGGCGTTCATGAGGCTTTCAACATCAGCAGGATTTTTCACTTCAATTTTCACCATCCATCCTTCGCCATACGGGTCGGTATTCACGAGCTCAGGGCGATCGTTCAGCGCAGGATTCACTTCCAGGATTTTTGCATCCACAGGAAGAAACAAATCGCTTACTGTTTTTACAGCTTCAACAGTTCCAAAAACGGCTTCAGCATTTAACTCCTTTCCCACCGTGTCAATGTCTACGTATACAATATCGCCCAATTCACGTTGTGCAAAATCGGTGATGCCCACAGTGGCAATATTGCCGTTGAGGCTTATCCATTCATGGTCTTTGGTGTAGTGCAGTTCAGAAGGAAAGTTCATGGTACTAAATTTTAATTGATTTCACGTTGTGCAAACCTAAAGGGAAATTGAACTGATACGGCAACCGCGGCAATAAAAATTTGCAAGGCAGCCGGGAGGAAAACAGGGTAGGTTATATGCTGATGCAACTACAAGTTAATCTCCAGTTCGTTCTCCCAGTTTGCTTTTATAGTAAATGCTTTTTCGATGGCAATCACTTTTTCAGGTTGCTTCTTTTTCCAGTAATCGCCAGTGTCCCAAATGCCGTTTTGATTTTCATCGTACAGAATGCGGAGCTTATACATGGCCGGCTTAACCAATGGAATAGTGATTTTATTTCCTGCAAATGGCGTGGTTTTTACTACACTTTCATTTTCCACCCATTGCAACAGTGGGTGGCGTTTCAGGTCGAGTCCATTTGCCGAAATTTTTACGCTGCCGTATTCACTTTCCGCCTTTGTTTTGAACCTTACGGTATCCGTTCTTGCATTGGCAAAACCTGCAGTGTCGGTTGCAAATCCTTTTTGAACTATGAGGCAATAGTGTTCATCGTCCTTCCATTTGTAATCGAAAGCCAGCACTTTGGCAGTGGTGTCGAGGTGTAGTTTGTAACCCGTAATCGGATGGAAATTGGTATCAGTGAGCATGAGCTTTCCGCTATCGTACAATTTGAGCGGCTGCGTAAACTGCAGGGTAAACGGGCTCAATAAATCCTGGTCCGAAGCAGGCGAAGCAGAAGCCGTGATGCGCAATGCCTTATCCACTTTTTGCCGGAGGCCGGGTACCAGTTGGCCGGTTTTGATAACAGCTTTTGGTGTGTCTTTTTCGGCGGCAAAGGCAAATAATTCCATAGAAGTGTCGGCGAGAGCTGAGCTCACCGGTTCACCGTGAAATGCAAAAAGGGTTTTATTGCTGGTGTATTTTTTCATGCCTTCATCCTTCATGGCAAACAGGTAAAAACCGCCTTTGGGCAAATGGGTGAACAGAAACCTGCCTTTGCCATTCACCTTGGTTACAAACCTTGGTTTTTCTTTAGCCACAGCCGAATCATCGGGCGACACATGCAGCAATACAATGAGTGTACTATCGGGCAAACCCGTTTCGGCATTCACCACTTTGCCACCCAGTGTTAGGCTGTCTAAATAGCTGCCTGTTGAGAATGTGTAGGTAAAATCCTGCAGGGGATTATTTTCATTTACATCCCTGATCGAATTGCCAAACTGGTAAGAATAGGTAGTGTTGGCTTGTAGCGTGTCCTTTATTTTAATGGTAAGAGTGCGGAGTTTGCTGGAGATATCGGGCACCCTGTCGGCAGGTGGGTTGATGATGAGTTGGTTTTGCAGGTCCTCAATATGGATGTATTCATCAAACTGCAGCGTGATGGTTTTGCTGTTGAAATGAATAATGTCGTTTTGCGGAGTAGCCTTCAGCAGCACCGGTGGCAAAGTATCTTTTGGCCCTCCAACGGGCGGAATCATGTTGGCACAGCCTGGTGCTAAAACCATCTGTGTAAGGAAATAAATAACCGGAACCAGCCCCAATGCTGAACGGAAATGATTTTTGGTCATGGCTTTGCAAACATAACGGAGCTTTGGTTGCCGCAGGCCATGCGGAATTGTGAAAATGCAAAGAGGCACTTGCCTGTTGACCCAAACCTTCAACTCCAAACCTCACTGCCTTACACTCAACCAAAACCTCCCAAAATTGTAATGCTATCATGTCGAAAACATATTCCATCAAAACGGTACAATACCTGCCTTGTACGCTGGAACAAGCCTGGGATTTTTTCAAACGCCCCGAAAACCTGAAAGACATTACACCTGCCGACCTCGGTTTTGAGGTCATCAGTGGTCATCAAGGTGATGAAATGTACGCCGGCCAGATTATTGAATATAAAGTGCGCCCGGTGGCAGGCATTCCACTTTACTGGATGACAGAAATCACTCATGTGTCAAGCGGGCAGTATTTTGTAGATGAACAACGCTTTGGCCCTTATGCCCTTTGGCATCACCAGCATCATTTCAAGAAAGTGGATGGCGGTGTTGAAATGACCGACATTGTTCATTACAAACTGCCACTCTGGTTTTTGGGTGATATTGCCTACAGACTGTTTGTGCGCAACCGGTTGAAGCAGATTTTTTCATTCCGATTTCAAAAGGCAGAGGAAATTTTTGGCAAATGGCAAGGCCGCCAGTAACCCGGAACTATTGACACCACCTTACATTCCTGCAAAAACCTGTCAGAGATAATCAAAACAAGGCCAGGCAATGAGTACTTGTGAACTCCTGGAACTTTTGAACTGCTTCCTCACCCTGGCATCCTGCTGATGTAGCTATTGAGTTTTTTAATCTGCTCCACCACATCCTTGTTGGTAGGCTTCATTTCTTTAGCCTTGCGAAACATGTCTTTGGCTGCCTTGAAGTGCTGTTTGTTGATGTATATCTGGCACATCTGCAGGTAGGCCATGGCTGCCCCATCTGCATCAGGAATGCCGGCCCGAATGGCGGCACGGATGTAGTTTTCACCTTGTTTCATATCGCCACGCTGCATGGCCAGCATGCCCAGTTGCAGTTTGTTGGCGCCCTCGGCTTCGGCCATTGGCATACCCAATTGCTCGCTTTTCTTCATGTGTTCCTCAGCTCCCTTAAAGTCCTGCCGCATCATGGCCATCTGTCCTTTGAGGGTGTAATAGGCGCTGCGGATAGGTTTGTACAGCAGGTTGGGAAACCAAATGGTATTCAGCACTTTCTCGGCGCCTTCCATATCACCTTTTTCAATACTTTCCTGGATGAGGCGCATGGGGCCAATAAAGAAATGGCTGCCCACGGCTACCAGCGCCAGCAGGTACAAAATGAAGGAAGGCCAGAAGCCAGCATAAATATTCACTCCAATTGCGGCCACCAGGCTCACAATGCCCAACCATAAACGGTATCGCAACAGCCACAGGTAAAATTTCATAGTAGAATTTGTGTTTGAGGGTGGCAAAGATAGCAGGTTGCACCACTTCGGGCCATAGGGTTGCGTTAACTTCCAATTCTGTCAGCATCCCTGCCGAATGCTGGTCGTGCCTTTGCGGCACCTGGTTGTTAATTCTCAGCGACTGCAGGGTATTTTGCGTAATTCTTTTATTTTCGCCGCCACATTGAAGAATAGATGATTCAATGGATGGCTGCGTAGTTCAATGGATAGAATGGAAGTTTCCTAAACTTTAGATCTAGGTTCGATTCCTAGCGCGGCTACAACCGAATTTCAGGTTACTAAAATCCACCCATGTTGGTGGATTTTTTGTTTTTGCGAGCAAGTCCTGTCATCGCTGTTCTGGCCCTAATACCTCAACTTTGCACTGCATCTCATTGCCACTCCCTTCTCAAATGCATTTATCCAACAAGTTATTTGCCATAGCCATTAATCGTTTACTGCTGGGTGTTATTGCGTTACTGTCTTTTAATGCCGGGTGCTTTTCACAGCAGGGTTTATTCTGGGCCGTGGTAAAGCCGGGAACTACAGACACATCCTACCTCCTGGGCACTTTGCATACTTATCCAAAAAGAGTGGTGCAGCTACCCGAAACAGTAAAACAAAAGCTGTCGCAATCGAAACAGTTGTTCATTGAAATCCAGCTCGATTGGAAAATGGTGGTGCAAATTCTTACTGCGGGCACCATCAGTTCTGAAATGATGCCCAGCGAAGATGCCAGGTGGACACAGAAGGATTGGGATAGTGTGAAAGCCTGGTTTGTAAATGGCAATCACCTGGATGCGCATGCCTATGATCGTCTCCAAAATAATGCATCCGATTCAAAACTAAGTGCCTTGTATATGGCCTCATACGGATGCGAACAGGGTGCTGTGGAGGAGGATTTGAAAGCCGCTGCCCGGCAACGCAAAATTCCCATCAAAGGCCTCGACCGAGACTGGGACGAAATACAAAACTGGTATGCCCATTACGCTAATTTGGGCAGCGAGGAATGGCAGGGGGGCAGTATTGATTCATTGCTGGATGGTGGATACTACCAACTGGCCGACCTGTTTATAAGCTATGCCATACAAGACACTACTGCTTTGGCAAAAGCAGGCAAGGGCGCAGTTTGGCACGAGGGACTCACCCTGGTGGAATGGCGAAACCGCAACTGGATGCCGCAACTCAACCAACTGATGCAACAGCAAAGTTTTGTGGCAGTGGGCGCTGCGCATTTGTTCGGGGCAAATGGTGTTTTGCATTTA
>JBBIOQ010000056.1:0-1655 GCA_037443285.1 Sphingobacteriales bacterium
AGAGCAACGGACTCGCCAGTGTGCACAATGCTGCAATCAGAATTGAAAGCGTTGTATTCAGCCATACACCATTGTACAGGAATCCGCTGGCAGCTTCATTGTTCTGTTGTCCGCGGGCAATGCTAACATTGGCGGTGATGGCAATGGTAAGGCCAATGCAAATGACATGCGGAATGCCAATGACATTGAGCACCAGGCTGCTTGCTGCCAACTGTTTGTAGCTGATGGCTCCCACCATGGCACTATCAATAAGGCCCAAACCAATCTGCGCAATGTTGCTGATAATAAGCGGCAGGGAAAGCCGGAGTGTATATCTGAATTCGTGGAGCAATGAAATGGATGTGATGATTGGAGAAAAACAAACTGTCTGCAAATATGCATAGCATTTGCAGGATTGGATAACAGTTGACAGATGACCGTCGACAGAGGCCATAGGATAGACTCCCTGCTACCAATTATTCAGGCAGTTCCTCAAAAATTCCTGACTTCTTGTTTTTCCAGACATTGTTCCAATTGAACCAGCGGCCATTCATGGCTATGTACACTCCGTGCGGAAGTGTTTGTGCAAAAGCCAATGCACTTCCCAGGTTGAACAACCCATCGGAGGAACCAAATTTGTAAGGTATCATGGCGCCGGTAATAACAATGGTCTTGTCGATGTTTTTGCCGGCGAGCACTTTGGCAGTTTCCACCATCGTGTCGGTGCCATGGGTTACAATAATGCGATCAGCTTCGGCCCTGGCGCAGTTTTCGGCAATCAGGTTACGATCATCAGTTGTCATTTGCAGGCTGTCAATCATCATCAGGGTGCGGATGTCTACTTCCAGCCGGCATCGGCCCAGCTTGAGCATTTCGGGCATATGCGTTTCATTGAAAAACAGTTGCCCGTTTATTTCATCATACTCCTTGTCGAAAGTGCCGCCTGTAATGAAAATCCTGATTGACATGGGTTGAATTGGAGCAACAAAAGTACAATCAACGCAGATGGATAGCCGGCAATATGTTTCTGGCAATTACTTCATTTCGAAAAAATACCAATTGAAGCAGATAAGCTTGAATGAATTTCACACATAAGGCTACAACGATGCAGCTAATCTACTTATGCTTCAAAAAAAATATGCCGCTACAAAACGTAATGGGTTGCCGGCTTCCGTTCAATTTCATGTCCTCGATTCGCACATTACGCCACTGCCATTTCACCTTGTTTTTTTAGTTGCAATGAAAACCAGGCAACGGCCACCGTACTCAAAAAAAAGTAGCCGAGCAACATGGGTTTGGCAAATGCAATGTAACTGTCGAGACCGAACCAGTCGCCTGTTTGAAAAATCCAAACAATACCAAAAAGGTTTTTTGCACCCTCCCAAAACACAGCAGTGTAATGCCCGTCCATCAGTTCGGTGTAGGCAAATACGCTTAGAAAAATAAATCCGCCGTAGATGAACATATTGGGTGCACCAATGCCGGCGATGTTGGCAAACAGGTAGCTGATGAACAAAAGCACCATCACCATTTGCACCCAGCTCCATGCCGGCAGGAACTTATGATAGCCGGGATTGTACTTTTCGAAATGGTACACATCATCGATTTTATGTACAGGATACTTCTCAGCTACATCGGCAGGTCGCCAGCCGGTGGGCATAAACCAGATGCGGATT
>JBBIOQ010000056.1:1675-25307 GCA_037443285.1 Sphingobacteriales bacterium
ATCCCAAAGACTGCTGGTACGCCAGGCATCTTTCACCAACAACCACAGGTGTTGAAAATTTATTTTGATGGGATTCCAGGTGGCAGCGGGACGTGTGATGCCATATACGGGTGGAACGTCGGCAAGTTCTTCCTGGAATGTACCGAAGAGCTTGTCCCAGGTAATGAAAATGGCGGCGAGGTTTTTGTCAAGGTATTCCGGATTTACTGCATGGTGCACCCGGTGATGGCTGGGTGTAACGATGATTTTTTCAAGAAATCCCAATTTGCCGATGTGCCTTGTGTGATACCAGAATTGCATGAACAAATGCAATGGTGCAATGACGGCTATTACCTCGGCGGGTACACCAAGTATGGCTGCCGGCAAAAGCAGGAAAGTGAATAGGTTAAATATGCTTGAAATGCTCTGGCGCAATGCGCAGGCCAGGTTGTATTCTTCGCTGCTGTGATGAATGATATGACGGTTCCAGAAAATGTTGATTTTGTGGCTCCACCTGTGTTCCCAGTAACTTTTGAAATCAATGGCAATGAAGCCAACGATATAGGTGAGAATGGAATTGCTGATGGAAAACAAAGCAAGGTGCTTCACCATCCAACTGTAACTCAACAGGCCAATGCTTAGGCCCAGCACATCTTTAGTCACATTGGTTACCCCACTGCTCAGGCTCGAAATCATGTCCATTTTACGGACAGTGTCATATCCCTTTTTCCAGCCATACCACTTTTCAAACAACACCAACACCAGGAATACAGGCATGGCAATCAGCAACACTTTTCCGTACGTCTCCATAAGGCAGGCAATAATTGTAAAATGAATAAACGAAATAAAGGGAATAGAAATACCAATCAATCACGCAGTGCTAATTTAGGAATCTGCTAATACATTTTGCTGCACGCAACATGGACAGTAGTTAATATTGCCGGCTGGAAAAGGAATTACATTTTTCAGAGGCAATTCTCAAAAAAAGCAAACCATTTCTATTGTGAGCAGTTCAACAGCACAGGTAATCATGTACACCGATGGATCAAGCAGGGGTAACCCCGGGCCTGGTGGTTACGGCGTCATCCTTATGGCAGGCCAGCACCGCAAGGAATTATCTGCCGGGTATCGCCTCACCACCAATAACCGCATGGAACTGCTGGCGGTAATCAAAGGCCTGGAAGCGCTCAAGAAACCGGGCACACGTGTTGTTATTCACAGCGATAGCCAGTATGTGGTGAAAGCAGTGGAGGAGGGGTGGCTGAACAATTGGCTTCGCACCAACTTCAAGGGCGGCAAAAAAAATCCTGATCTGTGGAAGCGCTATCACCAACTGGCAATTCATCACCATGTGCGTTTTGTGTGGGTGCGGGGTCATGCCGATAATCCATATAACAACCGCTGTGACCAACTTGCCACGGAAGCTGCTGACAGCGGGCCCTTGCTGGTAGATGAAGAATTTGAAAGAAACCAGGTGTAGGTATTTTGAAATAAAAAATGCGCTAGAAGGAAGGATTCTGCCTTGCAGAGGAATACCTCTGGGGAACAAGAAACCTATTCATCCAAGCCGCCTTTTTGAGCACGCTTCCTAGTTTGCGGGCTAAACATTATCTTGGAGAAAAACACGCACTATGTCTTCCAAGATTCGCATCCTCTCCCTCGACGGCGGTGGTATCCGCGGTATCATTCCGGCAACCATAATGGTTGAAATTGAAAACAGGCTACAGGCGAAAACCGGCAACAACGGTGCACGCCTTGCCGATTACTTCGACCTTATTGCTGGCACAAGCACAGGAGGCATACTCACCGGCATTTACCTGTGCCCCGATGAAAACAACAAGCCTAAATTCACGGCTACCGAAGCCCTCGAACTTTACCTGAAAAACGGCCACACTATTTTCCAAATGGAGTTTATGGCAAAGGCCGCCAAATTGTATGTGGTGTTCAACGAAATGTATCCCAAAGAGCACATTGAAACCTTGCTGCTGCAGTATTTTGGCGATACAAAGTTGAGCCAGTTGTTGAAGCCCTGCCTGATTACATCCTATGATATCCGCAACCGGCGCGGTCATTTTTTCAACAGCGCCGATGCAAAAACAAGAGGCGACATTTACGATTATGCCTTGCGTGATGTATGCCGCTCAACTTCAGCCGCTCCCACTTATTTTGAGCCTGCAAAAATCAATTCTGTACAGGGAGCAGATTACACGTTGGTGGACGGTGGCGTGTTTGTAAACAACCCTGCTCTTTGCGCTTACAGTGAGGCAAGAACCCTTGATTTCAGCAAACTGATTGGCCCCAACAAACCCAATAATCCTACCGCCAAGGATATGCTGATTGTTTCGGTGGGCACCGGTACTGTAAAGAAGCCTTATTATTTTGATGACATTAAAAATGCAGGACTTATCAGTTGGCTTCCCATCATCATTGATGTGATGATGAGCGGCAACAGCGAAACTGTTGATTACCACCTCAGGAAAATGTTCAACACGCTTTCACCACAGGATGAAAAGGACTATTACCGGCTTGAGCCTCCGCTGCAGGATGCATCGTCTGAAATGGACGAAGTGACCGATGAAAATCTGAAGAATCTGCATGAAGCAGGGCTGCATTTTGTGGCCAATAATGATGCCATGCTTAATGAACTGGTAGATAAACTTATAGCCTACGCATAAATAAAAAAGCCCGCAAAGAATTGCGGGCCTTTTTATTATTCAATTCACAGTCGTGATTATTTCACTTCTTCAAACTCAGCGTCAGTAACGGTTTCGCCGCTTTGTCCGCTGCCTTGTTGTGAGCCTGCATCAGGGCCGGGTTGAGCACCGCCTTGCTGGTTCATGGCGTTATAAATCTCCTGCGAGGCTGCAGTCCATGCCTCATTCAGTTTTGCCATAGATGCTTCAATGCGGGTTAAATCCTGGCTCTTGTGTGCCTCTTTCAATTCAGCCAAAGCAGATTCAATAGGTGCTTTCTTGTCAGCAGGCACTTTGTCGCCGTATTCCTTCAACTGTTTTTCAGTTTGGAAAATGAGGCTGTCTGCCTGGTTGATTTTTTCAATCCTTTCGCGTTCTGCTTTATCTGTTTCTTCATTAGCCTTGGCTTCATTCTTCATTTTTTCTATTTCTTCCTTGCTCAGTCCGCTGCCGGCTTCAATGTGAATCTTTTGCTCTTTGCCGGTGCCCTTGTCTTTTGCACTTACGTGTATCAGACCGTTGGCGTCGATATCAAAAGTCACTTCAATCTGTGGTACGCCGCGGGGAGCCGGTGGAATGCCATCGAGGTTGAAGATGCCAAGGCTCTTGTTGTCGTTGGCACGTGTACGTTCGCCTTGCAGCACATGTATTTGCACACCCGGCTGATTGTCGGCAGCTGTGCTGAACACTTCACTCTTTTTGGTAGGAATAGTGGTGTTCGAAGGAATAAGCGTTGTCATTACGCCGCCCAGTGTTTCAATACCGAGGCTCAACGGAGTTACGTCAAGCAGCAGCACGTCTTTTACTTCACCGGTAAGTACGGCACCTTGAATAGCAGCACCAACTGCTACTACTTCATCGGGGTTCACGCCTTTGTGTGGCTTCCTGCCGAAGAATTTTTCAACCAATTCCTGCACTTTAGGTATGCGGGTACTTCCGCCCACCAAAATCACCTCATCCACTTGTGAAGCACTCATACCGGCATCTTTCAGGGCCTGCTCGCAGGGTTTGAACATGCGGGTAAACAGGTTGTCGGCCAATGCTTCAAATTTAGCACGTGTCAATTTGAGCACAAGGTGCTTTGGTACGCCATCAATGGCTGTGATATACGGCAGGTTGATTTCAGTTTCAGAAGAAGAGCTCAGTTCAATTTTTGCCTTTTCTGCTGCTTCCTTCAGGCGTTGCAAAGCCATTGGGTCCTTACGCAGGTCCATGTTTTCCTGGCTCTTGAATTCATTGGCCAGCCAGTCCATGATCAGTTTATCAAAGTCATCGCCGCCGAGGTGGGTATCACCGTTGGTGCTTTTTACTTCAAATACGCCGTCGCCCAATTCGAGGATGGAGATGTCAAACGTTCCTCCACCCAGGTCGAACACTGCAATCTTCTGATCTGCATGTTTCTTATCGAGACCGTATGCCAATGCGGCAGCGGTAGGTTCGTTTACAATACGGCGAACATTAAGGCCAGCAATTTCACCGGCTTCTTTGGTGGCCTGGCGCTGGGCGTCGTTGAAATAAGCAGGTACAGTAATCACAGCTTCGGTTACTTCCTGGCCCAGGTAGTCTTCGGCTGTTTTCTTCATTTTCTGCAGCACCATAGCGCTTATTTCCTGCGGTGTATACAGGCGTCCGTCAATATCAATTCTCACGGTGTTGTTATCACCTTTTACCACTTTGTAGCTCCAGTGGCTCATTTCTTCATTCACTTCATCGTGGCGGCGGCCCATAAAACGCTTAACACTCATAATAGTGTTAACAGGGTTAGTGATGGCCTGGCGCTTGGCGGGGTCGCCCACTTTGCGTTCGCCATTCTTGAGGAAGCCAACAATCGACGGAGTTGTTCGGCGGCCTTCTTCGTTGGCAATCACCACTGGTTCGTTGCCTTCCATAACGGCTACGCAACTGTTGGTTGTTCCAAGGTCAATTCCAATAATTTTTCCCATGACTTTCAGGTATTTATTTGAGTTTATTACTTGTTAGATTACGCTCTTGCGGAGCGCTGCATACACTTACTCAAGAGTTATGCCACCCTCTGGCAAGGTGAAAAAATGACAGAATTGGCCGTGTGATTGCCAATTTGAAGTGACTTTGCGCTGACGCTGAGGCATAATCCTTGTCCCGGTTCTGCCAAAAAATGATTAACTGGTTCTGGTGTAATGGACTTGCCTGAACACTCCTGACATGCAACTAAAAAGAAATCCCGTCTCTGTCGAAACGGGATTGAATGAATTGAATTGAATTGAATATCAAGGTTTAGAAACCCATTCTGCTACCTGCCGGCCTTGGCTTTGGAAGCTCTTTGCGGGGGAGCTTTTCATCGCGTTGTGCAGCATCCATCACAAAAGATGTTACAATGGTGGCAGCCTGTTTCAGGTCATCCGGTACCAGGTGGTCGTAGCTGTCCATATTGGTATGATGGGTGCGGGTATCGTATTCAATGGCATCCTGGATGAACTGGAAGCCGGGAACTCCTACACCGTCAAACGACAAATGGTCTGTGCCACCGGTTGTGTTAATGGTAACCGTTTTGGCGCCCATGTCGGTGAACGGTTGCAACCAATCCTGGAAAATGGGCATCACTGCGGTGTTTTGCTGGCAATAGATTCCCCGGATTTTTCCTGTGCCATTATCTAGATTGAAATAGGCGGAAATTTTGCCATGCTCAGGTTTCAGTATCATGTCAGTTGGGTCGGCCAGGTTATTTTTTACCCAGGCCCTGCTACCCAGTAATCCTTGTTCTTCGCCACTCCACAAGGCAATACGGATGGTACGGCGTGGCGATGTGCCCAATGTCTGAATAATGCGTACTGCTTCCATCATTACAGAGCAACCGGCTGCATTATCTGTAGCACCTGTGCTTCCCTGCCAGCTGTCGAGGTGGCCGCCCAGCATCACTACTTCATCTTTCAACTGAGGGTCGGTACCTGGTATTTCTGCAATCACATTGTATCCCTGCAAATCATCTTTTAAAAATCGTGTACGCACTTCAGCCGCAACCTTCACCGCTACGCCGTTCTTTATGAGGCGTTGGATGCGCAGGTATTCATCGCTGCTGATTACAACACTTGCAGGAGCCTCAGGACTGTCCTTGGTGTAAGCGCCGCCACCCTGAACAAAAATGGTTCCATCATTTCCGCGGGCTCCCATGCTCAATATCAAACCGGGTTGTTCAGCATTCAGCAATTCGTTGATTTTGCGGACGTTTTGCATCTGGCGCATCCGCTCAGTGAACTGGGGGTTGTTGCCACCCGGCGCTCCGCCCTGGGGAGCAGCCTGTGGTTTGGCATCTGCCATTTTTTGAAGGTCTTCATCAGTATACCTGGTACCATCGCCTGCAAACGAAGGCTTAAGTGTGTCCTTGCTTGCCATCATTACAATTTTTCCTTTCAGTTTGCCTTTGTATTTGGTCACAAATTCAGCACTGTCATTTGCTTCCAGTATCATCACCTCACCTTCTAACTGGCCTTTGCCGGGAGTGTTTCCGGTCCACACTTTTGCCTGCGCAATAATGGGAGTGTAGTAGGGCTCAGTCATGGCTACATAGCATTTCTGTTGTTCCCATCCTTTGCCAAATTCACCCCAAGGTTCAACCCGTGCATTTTTCAAACCATATTTGGTGAGTTCATCTTTTGCCCAATTGGCAGCTCGCATAAAGCCTGGTGAGCCCGTTACCCGAGGGCCTGAAGCATCCGTGAGATGCCACGCAATATTCATCACCTGGCTGCGGTTCAAGCCTTCGTCTTTTATTTTTTCGATGAGGGCAGGTTCGGCTTTGTCGGTACCGGCATTTTTGCCTGGGCCGGCAGTAGCAAGCACTACCAGGCTGATAGCCCATACACTTAAAAGGATTTTTTTCATTGCAGTTGTTTTTTGAAGAATTGACAAGTTATGGTTATCAGACGATTTTAAAACGATTTGTATTTGGTGCCTGGCAATTCCAAGATGCTGGTGGTGAATGAAAGGCAACGCTGCATCCCGAATATTACCTTTGCCGGCTATGCCTGTAAAAGACTACTACAAAATACTCGAAGTGAAACCGGGCGCATCGCTTGCTGAAATTAAAAAGAGTTTCCGCCGGCTGGCACTGCGGCACCACCCCGACACCAACCAGGGCAATAAGTTTTCCGAAGCATGGTTTCGCGAATTGCAGGAAGCATATAATGTGCTCACCGACCCAGCAAAAAAAGATGCTTACCACCAGGAACGATGGCTGCAGCAAACCATGGGCAAAAGCATGGAAAACACTAAACCGCTTACACCGCAAACCATTTTGCAGGAAGCCCAAGAGATGCTGCGAACAGTATCGGACCTCGATCATTTTCGCATGGATCACCGTGCACTTGCCAACAACATTGCCGATGTATTGAATGATGACAAATTAGGGGCACTCGCCGCATTTGCCGAACAAGCCACTAACCGGAAAATTGCTGAAATGCTGATAAAAGCCGCAGCACCGCTGCATTACAAATACCTGTCTCCATTATTCAAACGCCTAAAAAGCCTGTGTGCCCATGATGCAGCCATGATGGAGCAGATAAAACTTTCAGAAAGAAACAAGAGGCGTGAATTCTGGTGGACACGTAACCAATGGTGGGTTTTTCTTTTGGCAACGGCCTTGCTGTGCTGTGCTATTTATTGGCTTACGGCAAGGCAGACTTCGTAATTGTTTTTCAATTGTCTTACGCTTCATTGCCCAATCTTTTGCCTCAGTTGAACGGAGCGTCGCCTATGCGGGTTCATTCATGCACTGCTGTTGGCAAACAAAAGAACCACACCATTCAGCAACCTGAAAAAATGACAATGGCCAGCAAGCAAACAATGGCCATGCTGCCGAGCAGCCAAAGTTTTTTCTTCAGTTGAAACTTCTGCAGGTCATCAGGTGGCATGAGGTTCGAATTTTTGTTGATGCGTTGCTAACCAATGAAATCCTGCTGCGCACAACAGGCATAATGCAATCATGATTATCCAAAGAGTGGGGTAGCCTCCGTGCTGTGCAATGAATGCACCACCACCAGGCCCTATCACCTGTGCCGTACTCCAACTAAGTGTGTAACCGGCTGCATACTGTCCGCGGTTGAATGCATTGCTGCGGCGCATAATGATGGTGTTCATAAAAGGCATGGCCAGCATTTCGCCCATGGTCATCATCACCATGCAGGCCATGGCAAGTGCGAAGGGGGTGAGGCCATGAGCCAGCAAGAACAGGTATCCCAAACTGTTGGCAAAACATCCGGCAATGATGTATTGCATCGGCGGACGCTTGCCTTCAAACCTGTTCACCAGCACCATTTCGAACAAGGCAATGATGATCCCGTTGCTGGCAAGTACCAAACCAATTTTTGATTCGCCAATCTGCCACATTTCTTTCCAGAAAACAGGCACTAGTCTAAACACCAGGAAGAAGCAAGTATTGAAAACTGCAGTGAGTACAATGAAACGCATAAAAAATGCATCCTGCCATGGTTTGGTGATGACCGCTGGCGGCGCTTCTTTCGGCTGCATGGCTTCCTGCTTTTGAGCCGATGGCAGCAATATCCAGATAAGAATACCTGCAATAATGTTGGTGCCACCATCCACATAAAACAACAATGAATAATGAATGGATGCAAGCAATCCACCCATGGCCGATCCCAATGCCCAACCCAGGTTGATGGCCAGCCTGTTGAGCGAATAGCTGCGGGTGAGATTTTCCGGTTTGCTGTAGGTGGCAATAGCTGTGAAGTTGGCGGGGCGAAAAGCTTCGGCAATGAAACTCAACACTACCGTCAAACCGCAGAGCGTAGGGAAAGAGTGAACAAATGAATAAGCGATGAACATACATCCACTGCCAATAGCGGCAACAATCTGTACCGGGCGGAATCCAATTTTATCAACCAGCCAGCCGCCTGCAGAAGCACCAAGAATGGAGCCGACGCCAAACAGCGTGATGATTAGGCCTGCATCGCCTAAACTGCGGTGCATGCTTTGTGTTACGTACATGCTCATAAATGGCACGGCCATGGTGCCTGCTCGGTTCACCATCATTACTATACTCATAAGCCAGGTTTCCCGTGCAAGGCCGGAGAAAGAAGTTTTGTAATTATGAGCAATGGCTTTGAACAAAATGAAACGGAATTGGCAGCCACGAAGTAAGCTACAAATGAGGCATAGAATATTGACTGCTGAATAATTATCTCAAGGAACGGGATAAGTGGTCAATACAAAGTCTTGTTGCCTTTCAGTTTCCATTCTTCAAATACCTGCCTGGCATCTTTCATTTCAATTTGGTGCATGGGAATGCGGCGGGAGTTGTGCGGCTGTTTCAGTTCTTCGTAAATAAACTGGTCGTCGAAGCCAATGGAAGCGGCATCGTGCTTGGTGTTGGCATAATACACACGGTCGGGTCGAGCCCAGTAGATAGCGCCGAGGCACATGGGGCAGGGTTCGCAACTGCAGTAAATTTCGCAACCGGTAAGCTGGAATGAATTCAATGCTGAACAGGCGCTGCGGATGGCTACCACTTCGGCATGTGAAGTGGGATCGTTGGTTTGCAGTACCTGGTTGTGGCCGCGGGCAATTACTTCATCGCCCTTCACAATTACGCAGCCAAAAGGCCCGCCATGGTTAGCGTCCATGCCCAGTTTGCTTTCCTCAATGGCGAGGTACATAAAATGCCTTTCGCGGTCGGTAATCATTGCAGCAATTTAGCAAGATTCAGGAAAAGCCTGACCAGATTCAGTTTTCGTTTAACTGCCAAATTCAACCAATCATGTTTTTGCGATGCGTCCTGTTTGAAATTTAGTCATACAATTGCTGCGGAAGCGTTTCAATCTTCCAATGTTTTATGAAAAAACTATTTGCCGTTGTATTGTTATTGGGCATTGTATGCAGGCTGGCTGCCCAATCGTTGGAATATACTTTTACTGCACCCAATGCAGCGCACCACGAAGCAGTCATTTCTCTGCTGGCAAAAGACCTTCCCAAAGGGCCTGCCATTTTTCGCATGAGCCGCTCTTCGCCGGGACGATATGCCACGCATGAGTTTGGCAAAAACGTATACAACGTGCAAGCCTATGATGCAGGCGGTAAGCCACTTTCCATCGACCGCACTGAAGCCGATGTGTTCGTTGTAAACAACCACAGTGGCATCGTAAAAATGCAATACACTCTTTATGCCAATTACGCCGATGGCACTTATGCAGGAATTGATGTAAATGGCTACCACCTGAATATGCCGGCAGTTTTTATGTGGGTAAAAGGAATGGAAAATGCGCCCATTAAACTCACTTACGTTTTACCTGCGCAAAACAATTGGAGTATAGCCACACAACTTTTTCCAACCAATGACAGTTTCACTTTTACTGCTCCGAATTTGCAGTACTTCATGGATGCTCCCACCAAAGTGGGCAATATCCGCTACCGGGAATGGAAGGTGAACAATACCGATGGAAAAGAAATTGTATTCAGGATTGCATACGACACCGAAGCCAATGACGCACAACTCGATGCATTTTCGGCAAAGGTGAAAAGGATTGTTGCTGAAGCCGGCCAGGTGTTTGGTGAATATCCTTCGTACGAAACAGGCCGTTACACTTTTCTGGCAAGCCTCAACCCATATGTGCAGGGCGATGGCATGGAGCATCGCAATTCTACCATGATATCGCTTCCCATTCAGGCAGGTATGATGGCTTATGCTACCAGCGTTTTTGCGCATGAGTTTTTTCATTGCTGGAATGTGGAACGCATCAGGCCAAAAACCATTGAGCCATTCAATTTTGAAAGAAGCAACGTATGCGATGGTCTTTGGGTGGCCGAAGGATTCACCCAATACTACGGCTCGCTTATAGAAACAAGATGTGGAATAAGTTCTACCGAACAATTTCTGAATTTGCTGTCTTCGCTTATCAATGCCAAAATAAACCGGCCCGGCGGCAGGTTGTACAACGTCATCCAAAACAGCCAGAATGCTGTGTTCAGCGATGCAGGCGCATCCATTGACAAAAACAATTTCGCCAATACGTTTAGTTCTTATTACTCTACCGGCGGCGCTATGGCACTTGCTCTTGAACTTGAACTGCGCACCCGTTACAACAAAACGCTCGATGATTTCATGCGCAATCTGTGGCTGAAACATGGCAAAACGGAAATTGCTTACACCATTCCTGATTTGCAAAATGTTTTGGCAGCAACCACCGGTGATGCTAAAGCGGCAGCGGCATTTTTTGACAGTTATATTTACAAAAATCAACCTTATCCATATGCGTCTGCTTTGAAGCAGTTAGGCGTAAATATGATGAAACTGGCAGAAGGTATCACATGGATTGGCCAGTCGGTGCTGGAAGAAAAAAACGGCAAAATATCTGTGAAAAGTAACACACTTATGGGCACGCCGCTCTATGATGCCGGTCTTGATATTGGTGATGAAATAGTAAGTATTGGCGGTGAACGAGTAGAAAGCATGAATGCCTTGAACAGTTGGCTTGCAACTAAGAAGCCTGGTGAAAAAGCCGACATCGTATTCAGGCATCGGAATGTGGAGAAAACATCCTCGATTTTGTTGGGAGAATCGCCTGATGCAGCATTAATGATTGATGAAAATGCAACGGAGAAAAGTATTTCGCAAAGGAATAGCTGGCTGGCCAGCAAAGTGAAATAATTGTATCTTGATGCCAGGGTTAAAAGGGCGCCATTTTTAAATGCATAATGTGCATGAAATACCAGGCTGATTTTACTGCTATCATTCATCGCTTTGGCGAGATGGGCGAAAAAACAGGATGGACTTATTTTATTATCCCTGCTGAGGAAGCTGCTAAAATGCACAGCGCTGACAAAAAAGGTTTTCGGGTAAAGGGATTACTGAACGACTATACATTAACACAGGTAGCACTGATGCCCATGGGTGGTGGCGATTTGATAATGCCTCTGAATGCCGCTATGCGCAAGGGTTTGAAGCAACCGCTTGGAGCAACCATCAGGGTAAGGATTAGCAAGGATGATTCTGTGTTGAATATTGATCCTGAGCTGCAGGCTTGCCTGGAAGACGAGCCGGAGGCAGCACGTTTTTTTTCTTCACTGGCACAATCGCACCAGAAATATTTCAGCAAGTGGATTACCGAAGCCAAAACGGACGCAACACGTACACGCAGGCTGGCAGCAGTTATTGAAGGGCTCAGCCGCAAAATGGATTATGGCACCATGCTTCGGTGGGAGCGGGAAAGGAGAAGGGAGCAGGATTTTTGATTTCTACATTGTATTGTGCGATGTACAAAAAAAAGCAGTTGAAACGCGGAACACCGGCCAAGGCGTGAATTTTACTTGCAAGCGGCCATTAGCAATTGCAAACCAACAACAACTACCATCTTGCAGTTAGCTTCAGATTGATGAGCCTTGGTGTGAGCCGGTTGGGAATGGTGTAAATATTGTTGGAGAAATCTTTGATGAGTTGGTAGCTGATGGTGTTGGAATGGTCCAGCAGGTTGAATACTTCCAGTGTCAGCCACATGTCTTCGAAGTTTTTGAATGGGTCGTGGCTGCGGCGCAGGTATTTTTCGCCACCCACCAGTTGATACGTAAATCCAATGTCTACCCGGAAGTAGGCCGGAATGGTTAACGCATTACGATAACGAACACTGCCCGGAATATTGTACGGCAAATTGCTACCATACAATGTTTGCATGTACACCCTGAAGTTTTTGTTGGTCGTCAGGTAGTCACTAAAAAACAAGCCGATATTGATGCGCCTGTCGGTGGGCCTGCGCAGCCATCCAACATCCACCTGCTGGCTGTCGACCGCTACTTTGTCATCCACTTCACTGGTAATGAGGTCGCCGTTTTTATTATAGTAGTTGTAGTAATAATCATTGTTGATGTTCTCCATGGTTTTCATAAAACCGATGCTGAGCCAGCTTTCTGCATCTTTCACCAATTCACCAAACAGGCGTCCATCCAATCCGTAAGCATAGGCTTTGGCGTTGTTTTCGCCGTAGTAACGCACCCTAACATTGTCTACGTCATAAGGCACTACGTTGGTCATCGATTTGTAGTATCCTTCCGTGCTGAGCCTGAACGGCCTGTTCATCATTTTGAAAGCATAGTCACTTCCTATGCTTACTTGAGTGCTGCGTTGTGCTTTGAGGGCTGTATTCAACGTGCCATCATACCGCCTCATTTCGCGATAGAATGGAGGCTGGTCGTAGATGCCAGCACTTGCTTTGAAGATTACATCACGTTTCCAGCTTTGTGGTGTGAAACTGATGCCGGCTCTTGGTGAAACCAGGAATTCATTATTGAGTGTGTTGTAATTGTAGCGAATGCCCACTTGAGTAGTAAATCCTTTCATTTTATCGAAAAGGATATTGTCCTGCACATAACCGGAAAAACGGGTCACGTCAAAATCAGCAATACCTTTCAGGTTGCGGTATAACTGAAGCGGACCAGTTGTGTTAGGCAAACTGTACCCGGCGCTGTCTTCATATTCAAATTCATTAAGCACATCGCCTATCTTGTTTTGCTCAATGCTGTTGCCAAATTGTATGTAGTGATTGCCCTTGTCGTAAGTGCCTTTGATGCTGGCATTCATCACCTGCACATCCAGCTTGTTCCTTGCATAATTTAAAAAAACACCAGCACCCAGCGGGTTGATAATCATACCGAAGTCGGGCGATGATTTGTCAAATTCGCGGTCGCCGAAAAGATAACTGCCGGCAATGTTGATGTTCTCCTGCTCCTTGTCGCGAAAGTAGCTGAGCATGCCTTTTATTTTGAAATGCTCATTAAAAATGCGGGTGGCAGACAGGCCAAGCATGCTCGTTCTATACTTGTCTTTTTCCCTGCCGGTAAAATAAACATCGAGGCCAAGGTTTGCTGAATAATAAGGCGTAAAAACTGATGTTGTTTGCTTGCTTTCTTCCGGCTCCAGTTCAAACTGTGTAGTGCTTAGGTTACCCAGCATTTCCATCAGCCATTTGTTGTTGGGTTGCCAGGTAATGGCTCCCTGCAGGTCGGAACTGGAAGGAATGTAGTTGCCCTTAGTTTCCTGGCTGCTAAGCAGGCTTTTCAAACTGCGGTTGCGAACTCCAAACAGGTAGGTTACTTTGCTTTTGGCAGCAGTGCCTTCAAGGTGCAATCCCTGTTCCAGCAAACCCAGGTAAGCGCTGCCATGAAATTCAGTGGGCTTTTTGTATTGTACGTCCAGCACGCTGCTCATTTTATCACCATAACGGGCCTGGAAACCTCCATTGTAAAAACTTACGTTGCGTGCCAGTTCGGGATTGATAAAACTTAATCCTTCCTGTTGGCCATTGCGCACCAGGTAAGGGCGATACACTTCAAAATCATTTACATACACCAGGTTTTCATCGTAGCTGCCACCACGAACATTGTACTGGCTGCTCAATTCATTGTTGCTGCCTACCAGTACTTTCACCATACTTTCAATGCCGGTAATGGGCGCAGGGCTTTTAATGACAAGGCGCGGGTTGATGGTTACCAATCCTGTTTCCTGCCTGTCTTTCTTCACCGATACTGAAACCTCCTGGAGTTCTTTTACTCCAGGTTCCAGTCGCACAAATGTTTCTTCCTGCTCACCTGTGTTCAGCAAGAAGTTCTGCTGGATGGTTTTGTAGCCTGAAAAAGTAAACACTAATGCCACAGCACGGTTGGCTTTCACCTGAATGGAAAAGCGACCGCTGTCGTTGGTAGTGATGCCACTCTGACTACCGAGAATAGTAACGCTCACGCCCCGCATAGGCTCGGCCTTTTCGTTTTCAACCCTGCCTTTAATGGTTCCGGATTGCGAGAATGCTGAAAGGGAAGTGCCAAGGAAAAACAGCAGTATGAAAACGGTTTTGGTCATTCAGCTTTAAATATGGCGGGGAAATTAGGAAAGATTGCCTGATGGTAAAATTTGGTATAGATAAGAACGCATGAAGTGCATGGGATGTTATTGAAATTGAAGTTGAGTGATGTTCTTAAAATTTTACAAATGGCAGTGAATTGTTGGTATTTGCATTCATCCATTCAAGCCTGTACAATCCGGCGGGCAAATTTGCCACTGAAACCTGCAATATATTATCGCCCTTCACAAGACCAAAAATTCCTGTACTTACCACAGCACCGGTTTGGCCAACGATGCGCACAGAAACGTTTTGTGTTTTTTCTGATGTAATGTGCAGCCATGTGTTGTTTGCAACAGGGTTAGGCATCAGGATGGCTTTTGGCGATGAAGATCTGCCCGACAATTTTACTACAGGCGAATAATGAACTCTTCCATTTTGCTGCTGCCATTGCAGGCGATAGAAAATGTTGGGAGCATCCGCATTCAATGTATTATCAAGTGTAGAGTAGGATTGATTTTGTGAATTGTTTTTTGCCTGAGTCATGGCAATGGTCTCAAAAGTGGATGCATTGTAAGAGCGCTGCACATTATAAGTTCCAATGTTCACTTCGTTGGCCATTTGCCATTGCACCAATGCATCAGTTTGTTGCCAGCCTGCGCTAAACCTTGTAAGGGAAACAGGCAATACTCCTGTGCCAAAACGCTTGAAGGCATAGATATCGGGATAGGCTGCATCATTACGATAGTCTTCCCATGCTACGAATGCATCACCGGTAAGGTCAGATGCAATGGTCGGAACAACCGAAACGGCTGTTCGGTTGCACACAGGATGCGCGGCGGCTGAAATAGTACCGGAGGAGATGAGAAATTTAGTCGAAAATATTCTGTCCTCGTTGGTGTCGTAAACCATGATTGCATTGCCAAGGCCATCCTGGACGAGGTCGTACACCAGGTTGTGTGTTTGGCTCGTAACCATGGCTATTCCGTTGGTGGTGTAAACTGCTGTTCCGCTTGCATTGATGCGCTGTGTATACACCGCACCGGAAGGGCTTGAGCGCATGTCGAACCAGGCCGCTATCACACCGCCCATTCCATCGGGCATAGCCAGGGTGTTATACAGGTCACCGCCGGTTACCGCACAAATGGCTATACCATTGGCAGCCCATTGCGCAACTCCTGAACCGTTGAGTTTCTGGGCATAATAGTCAGCCCGGTATGGGTTGGCAAGTCCGTTGTTTGGATCATTTCTGTAATCGCTCCAGCAAATAATGATGCCACCCAAATCATCGGAGACCACTGAGGTTCCCGGCCGCATGCTTTCCTGCGTCTGGTTTTTTGCCTGTGTGCATACTGCCACTCCGTTTGCAGCCCACTGCGCTGTACCAGATGAATTGATACGCTGCGCATATACATCTGTGTTCGTATAATTATTGCTGGCATTAACCCCACTGTTCCTGGCATCGATGTAGGCAATAATGGCTCCACCGGCATTGTCACTAACAATACCAATGGGGAAGGACAACGATGAACTAACCTGTACGCCATTGGCAGCCCAAGAAACTGCACCAGCCGTCGTGATTCGTTGGGCATAGGTTTGCCAGGCACGTGCATTGAGTGGGTCATTGCGCAGGTCGAGCCAGGTAATAATAATGTTACCCGATGCATCTGTCACCAGGTCGGCCTGGTACTGGTCGTTGGCAGCGGTGCAAACGGCAATGCCATCGCTACCCCAGAGTTGGTTGCCCGAAGCATCAATGCGCTGCGCATACACATCGAAATTGCTGCCGTTATACTGGTCCCACGCAATGTAGAAACCTCCTGAACCGTCTGAAATTACACGGTCGATGGAACGCTGTTTTGCAGTGGCGCACAGTTTTTTGCCGGCATAGCTGCCAGGCACTGACCATGCAGTATTGCCATTAGCATCCAGTCGTTCAAAGTAAAGGTCGGCAGCGGTTGGGTTGCTGCGATAATCCTCCCATACCGAAATGACACCACCACTAAAATCGGGCACCACAAATGCACGTGATTGTGCGCCTATGGCCGTACACACTCGGTTGTTGGCGACAGTGGGATCTGTAGCCCATTGAGCCATTAAACTGCCGCTGCAGGCACACAAAAGGCAGAGCAGAGCAAGCCTTGTTTCAATCTTCATCACACGACAACTGTTTAGTAATGGCGAAAGTTATTGTGGAATGAAGTGGCGGGCCTTGTCATTTTCTCACAGGCTGCATCGATTTGTGAATTAACGATAAGGAAAGAGGGTTTTTCTTTTCGTCAAAAATTCAGAACAGGGACAGGCCTAATTTTGTTGCTGATTTTTTTTGAGCGAAATATTTTATGCAGGATTTGGAGCCTTTTTACCGGTGGCGAGATTTGTATGTAAGTGAGGAAGACTCGCAAAGCCCTTTCTACGGCCAGCAGTATAGCGAATTTGAATACACTACTACCATCTACAATTATTACATCCACCCACAGTGGGATGATATGGGGAGCCGTACGCTCTTCCTTAAAATACTATATGCCGATTACCGTAAGCATTATGCCATTATAGAACTGATTGGCGAATGGAATGATGCCATCGAAAACGACATCATGACGCTGCGGCGAGAAGTGACCGACCTTCTTTTTGCCGAAGGCATCAGCAAATTCATCCTCATTGCTGAAAATGTCCTGAATTTTCATAGCAGTGAGGCAGACTATTATGAAGAATGGTTTGAAAACGTAACAGAAGAAGAAGGCTGGATTGTATGCCTGAATATGCCCGTGCAAAGCCAGTACGATTTCAGGAAAACCAAACTTAACTATTACCTCGAACTGAAGGAGATTGAAGACTGGCGTAAATACCAGCCCGAAGGATTGTTCAAACTTATTGACAACGAATTGAAAAAAAGACTTGCCTGAGCAAGTCTTTTTTGATGTAATTGTTTCTAAGAAGCTGTGAACAATGCTTTCAGTTCAGTGGCTTCATCGGGTTTCATTTTTCCGCCCAAAATCAGCCTGAGTTGCCTTCGGTGCAGCGCACCTTCAAACTGCTTTTTTTCATATTCTGTTTCCGGTACCACGGGGGGCACTTTCCTGGGGTTGCCATTGGGGTCGAGGGCTACAAAGGTGAAATAGGCTTCGTTGCTTTCATACTTAAACTGGTGCAGTGTGTCTTCGCCCCAAACCCGCATGTGAATTTCCATACTGGTCGTAAAGGCACGTGTCACCTTAGCTTCAATATGTACGTAATGCCCCAGTTTAATGGGGTTCTTGAAGGAAATATTGTCCACCGAGGCGGTAACCACCGGGGTGCTGCAATGCTTGGCAGCACAGTAGGCAGCGGCAATGTCCATCCAATACATGAGCCGGCCACCCATCAGGTTGCCAAATGTGTTGGTGTCATTGGGCAGCACCAGTTCGTTCATGTGGTTGATGCTTTCTGATACTTTCTTTGGATTCATGCGGCAAAGAAAGCTAAAACTGGCATGCTGCCTCGTATTAACTGCGCAACAATTTTGGAAGGAAGCGGGGAGTTCGCTTCATGTAATCCTTGTACAGCGGGTATTTGTTTGCAGAAATTTCTTCACTGAAATTGCTGCTGCCCTGAAACAAAAGCATAAGAAGCAAAGCCCCCGCAAGGCTCCAGTTGAGGTAGCCGCCGGTAGCAAATGCACCGAACAAATAAAACACTACCCAAATGGCTTGCTCTGCAGCATAGTTGGGATGGCGAACTATGGACCATAGGCCACTGCTGATGAAGCCCTGCGATTCCTCATCATTCAATGGTTCTCCGCTTGCCAGCTTGCGGTATTTCGAGGATTGGAAATTCCATTGTTGCTGGTCGGCAATGGTTTCAATTACCAGCATTGCAATAAACAGAATGGATAAAACAAAATCAGAAAAACCAAGTGGCTTGTTACTTGCTTCATAAGCAACAATAGGCGGCAATGTGAACAAAAGCACCAAAGTGTTCTGGTAAAGCGAAATGAAAAGAAGGTTGAAAATTTTCCAAACCCATTTGTTTTGGAATTCTTTGCGCTGACGCAGTACCTCCCACCGATAATCTTCTTCACCCTGCCAGAATTTCCAGCTATATCCTCCGCGTCTTGCAAAATTGTAAGTAAGACGGATGCCCCACAAAGAAGCCAGCACGGCCATAAGTACCAGTCGGCTGTTCCATTGGCTGATGCCTGCAAATATCCATGCATAAACAATGGGCAGGATGCTCCAGAGTTTGTCGAACTGGCTGCAGTTGGTGGTTATTTCACTTACTACGAAAACTGTAACAGCGGCAGCAAGCATAATGATTGCGCCGGTCACCAGCATTTTTTGCTGAACATCGTTCAAAGGTTTTCCAAAAAGAAACGCAACAATGGGCAGCACTATAATGGTAACAATGAGCAATGCAGCAGTTCTAATCATTCGGATTGATTTTTAGGGAAAACAAGGGTCTAATTTTCGTAGGTGAACATGAAGTATTACACTATCACTTTTTCACAGTCCCTCAAAAAAGAAGGGTCAACATCAGCGCCAATGCCCGGCAGGTTGGGCAGTTTCAGTTTCATGCCATCAAACTGAACGCCGTTTGTCACAGGATCTACAAGGTGGCCCAGCAGGCAGGTGTCGAGATCGTAAAACCGGATATTGGGGCAGCTGAGTGCCATATGCACTTTTGCCGATAGAGCGACGCGGCTTTCGAGCATACCACCTAGCATATTCGGCATATCAGCAGCATCGCACACATCATGAATGCGCAGCGCTTCCAAAATGCCACCGGCTTTGCTCAACTTGATGTTGATATAATCACAGGCGAGGTTCTTGATCATCCGTTCTGCATCGCGGTGGTCAAACACACTTTCATCGGCCATGATGGGAATGCTGCTGATTCTGCGAAGCGAAGGCATTTTTTCATCGAGGTATTTTGGCATAGGTTGTTCACAAAACTCAATGCCTAAATCCTGCATTCCCGTGAGAGCAAGTACAGCACCTTCATAATCCCAGCCCTGGTTGGCATCAATGCGCAGTCCAATGTTTTCACCAATGGCTTTGCGTATTGCCATGATGCGCCGAATGTCGTCTTCAGGGTTTTTGCCCAGTTTCACTTTCAGAATATTTGCCTGTTTGTTTTGTACAAAATCTATTGCCTGTTCAGCCATGAATGCTGCATCGCCAATGCCAATTGTCAGGTCGCTTTCGGGTTCAAAATATTCGCCGCCGAGGTACTGGTACAAAGGCATTTCCTTGCGCTTGGCAGCAATGTCGAAAAGAGCCATGTCGAATGCACTTTTGGCGGTATGGTTACCAGCTATGTACTGGTCCAGTTCTTTCATGCGGCCAGGAATGTCGTTGGCATTTTTGCCTTTCCATATTTGTGCAAAATCCTTTGCCAGTACAAAGCAGGTGTCCTGCGTTTCGCCTGCAATCATGGGAAAGGCAGAGCATTCGCCCACCCCGGTTATGAACTCATCAGTGTGAATGTAGACCAGCATGTTCTGTGCAAACTTCATGGTGCCGGTGGCAATAGTGAACGGCACCATGGGTATGGAGTACCGGTAAATTTCAATCTTCGAAATATTCATGAGCAATGGGCTTTATAGCTGCAATTTGATTGATTATTGTTATCCTGACAAATGCAGCATTTCACATGGGTAAGAATAGTTTTTGATCAAATCCTTATCATGCCTTTTTGAGAAAGGAAATCGGTTGTTAGCGGAAATCCATCGTTTAGATTTTTATACCCCGTCACATCACATACATACATACGATGGTCGCCTGCTTCTGATTGGCTGAATACTTTCAGGTGCATAACCGCCAATGCATCCTGAAGAACATAGAAGCCCTTCCAGGTTGTGAACTGGTTACGCCTACGAAGTCTGTCTATTTTGTCAATGAATTTCCCCGACTGTTTTCCCAGAAGTTGCACAAGTCGGTATTGCGGTTCGGCAAGCAATTGCAATACAAATTCCGGTTGCTTTTCAATATTGCTGAGTGTTTGTGTGCCATGATAAATAGCTACCATCATTCGCTTTGGATGCATGCTTACGCCACTCACGTAGGTGCATATATGCATATTGTCTTTTTCGCCCTTGCTGCTTATTGAATACACAGGCAGACTTACTCTGTTCCATGGCTTTTTTCGAACAACGTTGTTGGTTGGTTTGGGCATACTAAGCTTGGGTGTTTGACGAGCTAACGGTAACCTGTATTATCAAAATGCCTTCAACAATGTACGTGTAAGATTGTTGTAAACAGCAAAGCACAATTACATGGAAAGCCTGAAGGGAAAGAATGTTTTGATAGTAGGAGCAACGGGAGGTATTGGTCGGCAAACAGCAAAATGGATGGCAGGCAGTGGAGCCAGTTTGTTTATTACAGGCCGCAACGCTGAAAAACTTTCCACTTTGAAAAATGAACTGAACCTTCCGGATTCATGTGTTTTCATGGCCGATGTTTCGAATGAGGAGCACGTAAAAGCATTGAGTGAGACGTATCATTCAAATGTTCCGGCTGTGGATGTATTAGTGATTCTTTCCGGAACAGGTATCATTAAGCCGATGGAGACGCTTACTACAGAAGAGTTTCAGCGAACGATTGACACCAATTTACTCGGGCCTTTTCTTTTGATGAAATATTTTCTGCCAGCAATGAAACAACAGAAAAAAGGGCTCATAATAAATATACCCGGTGTGTTGGCAAAAGTGCCGATGGCTGGTGCTGCAGCCTATTGTGCCAGTAAATATGGATTACCGGGAATGATGCAAAGCATCAGGGAAGAATTGAAGCGAACGGAAATCAGAATTACCAACATTTTCATGGGTGGAGTTGATTCTCCTTTTTGGGATAACATCGACATGAGGGTGCAGCGAGACAAAATGATTCGTGAAGAAGAAGCGGCAAAAGCCATTTGGTTTTTGGCACAGCAGCCATCGAGTGGGGTGGTAAGCGAAATGGTGTTGCAGCCCTTCAATCACCAGGCAATTTAAAACAATAAGCGTGTGGCTTACTTAACGGTATCGCCTTTGCATGTTTGATTCATCTGCTCCCTTGTCGAAAAACTTAACCAGCAGCAAGCCGGCCACGAAACCTCCTATGTGTGCGGCATAGGCAACTCCATCATTAGCACCGCCTAGCATGCCCAGGCCACTCACAAACTGGAAGGCTATCCACAATCCCAGGGCCAACAGCAGCGGCACATCAATTATGAACCAGAGAAACAAGGTCTTCACACGGCGACGTGGGAACAATAGCAGGTTGCCACCCAGCACACCCGAAATGGCGCCGGATGCTCCCAGGCTCGGTACCAGTTCCTGCCCGGGCACCAGGAAGGTTGAAAAAACGTGACTGAGCGAAGCAATGACGCCACAAAGCAGATAAAAAATGAAATATCGCATGTGCCCCATGCGGTTCTCAAGGTTATCGCCAAAAATGTAGAGGTACAGCATGTTGCCCAGCAAGTGTCCCCAACTGCCATGCATAAACATGCTCGTGATCATGGTGAGGTAAACCGGTATCGGTGTTATTTGCAGTCCCGGCATTTCAAAACGCTGGCCGGTGTATGCATCCACCACAATTTGGCCTTGCGTTACAATATCATGCCCGGTGAGTATTTCGGCCGGAACGGTGGCAAAGCTGTACGTGAAAAAAAGGTTTCGGCCTGATTGCTGAAGCACCACAAACACTAGGATATTGAACAGGATGAACAGGTAGTTGATAATGGGGGTAATGCGGCGGTCACTGTTATCATCGCTAATGGGCAATAGCATGGGTGGCAATCTTTACTGTTAAGTTAGTAAAATGTATGCGGGGAAAATATTTGATTTTTCATGATTGCCGCTTCCTTTTCAAATAGTGGCCTTCCTTTACTTTGCACCAAACCAATTTGAGGTATGAATACGCTTGCCAAAACCAGTATCAATTTCGACAACACCGAAAATGCCTTTCAGTACAAGGGCGACAAAGATCTAAAACAGGCTCATTTTCTTTTTTCAAGCATGGGATTTCAATGGCTGGTAAATATTGGAACAAGGCTAACGCCATGGGCCATCAAATCGGGCCTGCCCATTAAAGGAATTATCCGCAATACTATTTTCAAACAATTTGTAGGTGGCGAAACGCTTGAGGAAACCAAACCTGTGGTGGATATGCTGGGCAAATTCAATGTGCAGGTAATACTGGACTATGGCGCAGAGGGTGGGCACGATGAAAGTGGGTTCGACCGTGCCATGGAGCAGTTCATAAAGGTGATTGACTATGCCGGCACTCAATCCAACATTCCGTTTATGAGTGTAAAGGTGACGGGAATTGCACGCCATGAATTGCTCGAAAGATTGGATGAACTAATGCATCGATCTACCAACACTTTGGTGAAGCGCTATGAAGCAGCCCTTACCATGCTCAGCGCCGATGAACGTGCCGAGTGGGAGCGAATTGTAGGCCGCATGGATCGCATTTGCATTGCAGCTATGGCGCAAAATGTAGGTGTGCTGGTAGATGCCGAAGAAACCTGGATTCAGGATCCTGTAGATGCACTGGTTTGCATCATGATGGACAAGTACAACCGCGGCAAATGCCTGTTGTATAATACCACCCAGCATTACTGTCACGACAGGCTTCCTTTCCTGCGAGCCATGCTTGAGGCAGCCAGCGAACGTGGATTTATTTTGGGTAATAAACTGGTGCGTGGCGCTTACATGGAAAGAGAAAGAAGGCGTGCAGAGGAAAAGGGTTATCCTTCACCAATTCAACCAAACAAAGAAACTACCGATCGCGATTTTGATGAAGCCGTTCAGCTGTGCATCGACCACCTCGATATATGTGCTGTGGTGATTGCCACTCACAATGAAAACAGCAATAAACTGGGCGCTGAACTCCTGCAGAAAAAAGGCCTGCCGCTCAATCATCCGCATGTGCATTTCAGCCAGTTGTTTGGCATGAGCGATAATATCACCTTCAACCTTGCTAAGGCAGGTTGCAATGTGAGCAAGTACCTGCCTTTTGGACCCATTGAAGAAGTGATTCCCTACCTCATGCGCCGTGCCCAGGAGAACACCAGCGTGGGTGGGCAAACAGGCCGCGAACTCATGTTGATTAAGAAGGAGTTGAAAAGGAGAGGGGTTTGAATTGTATAGGAATTAGGAATTAGGAATTGGGAATTAGGAAT
>JBBIOQ010000057.1:0-25254 GCA_037443285.1 Sphingobacteriales bacterium
TTCTTACAAGTGGTGGGCTTGGATACAGTGCGGCGGGTGGTGGTTTAAGCAATGATTACACCAACTGTGCATACCTTGACCCACTAAATACAGCAAGTTTAGGAGGTTCGGCAGGTACTAATAGCACACCTGCTGTTATTGACCTTTCAACCTCGAGGGTTGTTGATGGCATCTACTATACAATGGACCAATATCCTTACAAGGAATGGGGTTATCCTTGGGCCTGGTGGGAAGATGTAGTTGGCAATGAGCCAGAATCAGGGCCTTTGAATGAGTATGACCCCAATTTTGAATGGTGGGAGCAAAATCCTTCAACTCGTGGTCAGAAGTTTCCAAAACAAGCCAGGCCAAAATTTGATTTACTTTACAGCAAGTATCCAATGAAAGAAGTTGGTCCCGGTAAAGTTGATGACATGACTCCAGCAGAAATTGCTGAATTATTGGGCGGACAAATAAAGGCAGAATTTCTTGGAAACCCTTCATTAAACTTTTGCTGTATCAGAGTTTCCATGGCACTCAACAAGGCTGGCATTGAAATTCCAGAGGTGCCGGATAATACGTGGAAGGATAAAGATGGAAATAATTACATCAGGGGTGTAGATTTTCTTTTGCAGTTTTTGAAAGAAACCTTTGATGAACCGGAGGTGCATTATACATCTTCTCAATCTTCTGGGTCGAATCTAAACATGCCTACTCTATTAGGTGGTATTTCGAATAAAGGTATCTATGTAATGAAACCTAAAAATAATGGCAATTTTGGAGCAACTGGACATGCTACGCTTTGGTGTGGTTTTAACTGTATTGGAGGTAAGAATTTTTTTGGCGCAGCTTCTCAGGTTTTTATTTGGCAATTGCCACAGTAATTATTCATTTTTTTCAGATGAAGTGGAAACGATTTTTTCGCATGTCACCTTTCAGAGCTAGCATATTAATTGGCTTTGTTAGTATGATAGCTCTGAGTTCCTTAGGTCAATCCAAGGAAGTGTATCAAGCGGCTTTTTCCGACAAATCAAATTTCTCTTCCGTACTTAGGTTCATTAACAAAAATATGCCTTCAAAAATTCTAATATTATCTAAAACGTTCGAATGGTATACTGAATGTTTTTGGCTTGATGAAATTAGTGGAAAGCGAGTGCAGGATTTAAAAGATACACTTGAGTATATAATGAGAGATGATCGACACCCTTACAATGTGACATACTTTTTCAAAGACACTTTTTTGAACCGCCTAATTCCTGATACTTCTAAATACATACTTAGTAAAGTATGCGATACAATGAAACCTTCCCGAATAATTTTAAACTCGAAGACCTACCAAACAATTAATACTTCAAAAAATATAGTAGGCTTTTATACAGAGACAACTCAACCTGTTTTTTCGAGTGATAGTCTGTTCGCATTTATTGTTATTCATTATAGATACAAAGCAGGGTTAGTTGTTGAAAATAAATATGATATTAAAGACTATGATGCAATCGGCAAAGTTTCATTAGTGTTTTCTAAACAGCCAGATGGGAAATGGCTTCGCATTTGGAGAAGATTTGTTTTTTATTAGTATTGAATTGACTCAATGGTTTAAATGCCTTAGAATGCAGCGAATTGCATTCTAAGGCATCTGGAGTCAAATTTAAATGTGCCTGTTCTATAAGGTGGCATTTCGAAAAATGTATCTACATAATGAAACCTAAAAATGCGAAACAATTTGAAGCCTCTGGTCACGCTACTCTTTAGGACTGTTTTAACTGTAAAGGAGGCAGGAATTATTTCGGCGCAGCTTCTCAGGTTTTTATTTGGCGATTACCACAGTAATTATTCATTTTTTTCAGATGAAGTGGAAACGATTTTTTCGCATGTCACCTTTCAGAGCTAGCATATTAATTGGCTTTGTTAGTATGATAGCTCTGAGTTCCTTAGGTCAATCCAAGGAAGTGTATCAAGCGGCTTTTTCCGACAAATCAAATTTCTCTTCCGTACTTAGGTTCATTAACAAAAATATGCCTTCAAAAATTAAATGCCAATGAAACCTATCAAGTATATCTCACTCATTACCATTTTGATTTGCTCATTCTCAAGCATTGAAGGGCAGAGCAACAAATTGACTGAAAATGCAAATGACTCCGTAATCATTTTGTCATTTTACAGGGGGTATCAAAACATTCGGGAGCTTAAGTTAGAAAAGGTTCAATCTGAACGGTGGCAAAAGACGACCACTTATCTTGATGCTCGTGGTCATGATTCATCAATAACTAGGCCCTGTTACCAATGCTCCAAATACTTTACTGCTAATTTCCTTACCAGTCTAACGAAAATCAAATCTCATTCAGAGGCAAATGAGCCTTGTGTTTATTCCAGTTTTTTAGATTCAATTCCCAATTCCCATAATATTGAAGTTCGAGTGCTGGAGATGATACCTAACTTTTCTGTAAAACTTCAAACATTATTTGGCGGAGAAAATCACATAGTGGAGCATGAGGACCCCATACAGGCTTTGACTTACTGCCCTTACCAGGAAGAAAGAATGAAAATGCTTATCGCAATGAAAACGTTGATGGTAGTGAATTGAACTGCATGCCAAATGGGTAAGATCTACGATTTCACTGTCGGTTGGTATCCGCACATCACGTGTTCAGAAGAGTTGGAAAATGTTTCTTCCGATTGGTAAAGGCCAGAAGGACCGCAATTCTTATAGTTTGATGTTCCTATTCCTTGCAAGAGTCCCTAAGGGATCACATAGAAAATAATTTCTCCACTTCATGGCTTTTGACTAAGGTTAACAAATTCGCTACAACAATTTCATCTTTTCGCGATTTCAAATCTGTTCAGGAATCTTTCGAAAACCACTAGTACCCCCAGCAAACGAAATGAAATCTAAAACATCAACCCTCACTACTGCGGCGGGCCAAGGCTTTTATTTTTCAGGAAAGAGGTATCGGTAAGCGCCTGCAGAAAGGCCACCAATTGTCCCTTCTCATAATTCGACAGCGGAATACCGTTTTTCAGGAGAGGATCAGTAGTGGGGCCATTGATAACGCCGGTGTTATAATGCTCGAGCATGTTGTACACATCAAACACACGTCCATCGTGTGCATAATAGGCAGTGTACATCACATTGCGCAGCGATGGCACTTTGAATTTGAGGCTGTCGGTGGCAAGATGCGTGATGCGCATACGGCCATTGTCCTGCAGCACATTGTCGCGGGCAAAGCCGGTGTTGCGGTACGATAAATCGGTGAACAAAGGCTCGGCGTGGCAGGCCGCACATTTCTGTTTAAAAATGTCGTAGCCCAGGCTTTCGGGCAGCGTAAATGTTTCTTTGCCCTGCATGACACGGTCGTATTTGCTGTCGGCACTTACCATAGTGAGCATAAACTGGCTGAGCGATTGCGTGAAGCGCTTGGTGGTGATGGAATCATCGCCCCAGGCCGCTTTGAACATGCTTACATACGCAGGATTGTTGCGCAGTTTGTTCAGCACGTTGTCAATGGTTTCGGCCATTTCAATGGGATTAGTAAGCGGTGCCAGCGGCTGCAGGTCGAGGCTGTTGATGCCGCCATCCCAGTGAAACGCTGAATGCCATGCCAGGTTTTGCAAGGGCGGCGCATTACGCATGGTATGGCTGTTGTTGAAGCCATGGCTCAGGTCGTGGGCAAAGGTGCCAAATGCACCCACCTGCTGATGACAGCTTGAACAGGGAAACTGCCCGTCCTGGCTCAGGATGCCATCGTAAAACAATTTTCGCCCCAACGCAATGCCTTCCACCGTCAACGGATTCTGATTGAAATTGTACGCCGGCTGCGGCCATCCTGCAGGCACTTTGAATGCAACGGGGGTTGCCTTGCTGCCCGCCACATACATGTCGTTTTTCTTACAGCCTGGCATGAGCAGGGCCGAAAGAAAAAAGGAAAATATGGTTTTGCAAAAGGCTTTCATACACGCAGGCTGCTATTGCTTCTGAACGGATGTGAGTGAAAACATATTGGCATAGTTGGCCGACACTTTCAAGGCATTGCTGCCCGGCTCGGTTACGGTGGGCAGGGCTGCCACACTGATATCGCTGCTGCTCCTAAACCATTTCAACACATCGGCATTGATGAACACCTTGTAGCTGCTGCTCACATTCAGTGTAATGCTTTGATTAAAAGGAATGCTGATTTTTTTCAATACACTTTCAGTTCCCTTGAAACCACCAATGTGATAAGTAACTGCCTGCAACGGCGCAGGGCTCACTGTTGACCTGCCATCGAACTTGGCCATGATGTAGCCGGTATTCCAGGTCCAGAACATTTCATTCACCGGGTCAAGAGCGCCACTCTGCACGCCGCTTACATTGCGGGCGCTGTCAACGCCCAGCATAAAACGAAGTTCCTTGTACTGTCCATCGGAAGTATTCACGAAAATAGTTTTTGAGTCGGCCTTGCTTTCATCAATGAGGTAGTAATAGCCCGGCAATAGCAGTTCGGTACCATCACTTTTCACCAAAGAAAAATTGGAGAGATAATATTTGAAAACGGTAGGTGTAACGGTTTCGCCCAGCGGCGTAACAAATGCGGTACCCAGGCTCAGCGTGTTCGAGCCAGCCTTATTATCCAGCACAATGACCAGTTTGTTGGTCATGCGGTTGTCCGCCTTTCTTTTGGTACAGCCTGCGAGCATGCCTGCAGCCAACAGCAGCATCAAACCTATTCCAACATGCAGCTTTTTCATCAGGCATCCATTTTCATTACCAATCAATTTTCCCGCGCAGTTTCTTCACATCGCTTTTTCTTTTCTTGCTTTCGAGGCGTTGTTCCCTGGCGCCTTTTGTAGGCTTTGTGGCAATGCGAGGCTTGCGGAGGGTGAGTGCCTTGCCTACCAATGCCAGTATTTTCTCCACGGCTTCATCACGGTTGGCCCTCTGGCTGCGATGCGTTTGCGATTTCACCAGCAGGTCGCCTTCGGTATTCAGTCGGTGCTGCAGTTTTAGCAGCAACAAAGTTCGTTGTTCTTCGGTCAGCAGACGCGATTGCGGAATATTCCAGATGCCGGTAACAGCGGTTTCCACTTTGTTTACATGCTGCCCGCCTTTGCCGCCGCTGCGGCTGAACTGGAAACTAATTTCGGGTAGAATATTGGGCACCATAGTGCCTAAAATTAGCCATGTGCCATGGAATGCAACGATGGCCATGACTGATACAACAGGATTTTCACAGATGTACCGCAGGTTGATAGAACACTGATTGGACTGAGGGCACAGGTTGTTCACTGATTTCCTGCACGAACACAATTGTATGAATGGATGAAAATGGAACGCAGAATGTTTGGCACCGGTGTTCGGGAGCGCAAATCACGAACAGCTTGAGGAGCGTTGTTTATCTTGCGGACTTCCTAATTTTTTCGCGTATCCAATTTACCACCGGCAAAGCGCATGATTTTTGAATTTGAAGGCCGTTCAGCAATTTCTCTGTATCCTCAGAATTCTTGTTCAATTTGGTTATTCTGAAACCAGGACTGAAAATCAATACTTCGCCATCTTTTTTGTAAAAGTTGTAGCCCATTCTGTCTGGTAATACTTTTTCCAAAAAACATCCATCCATTGAGTCAAGAGTTACATCAAATTCATGGCGGTTGAACAAAGGATTCAACGATACTTCCACATACTGATATTGTAAGGCTACAAAACCCAACTTCCTGACAGCATCCCTTTCCGATAATGTAAAAGAAAAATTTCCACTTTGGCTATCTGATCCTCCTGACTTATGCAAATCAGGAAACTCAATAGTGGCAAACACCGGTTGCTCTTTATTGCCAACAACTCGGCCCGAAAAGTAGTTGGAATCAAAAGGTGGAGACGACCAACACTTGTAGTTGATTTTTGCAGCGGAATATGCGGCATGCGGAACCTGTGTGTAAGTTAGAATCAATTGATTGGTACGCTGTGCATTCCATGTACCATATCCAACGCCGGTGATCACAGAATCCCGAAATAGCGAATTCAGCAATATGAAACTGGAATCGTCAAAAAACAAGTAATAGCCGAATCGATGAAAATCAGGGTCCATATCTCCACCATAATAAATACCAGGCTTCACAGACTGACTGAAACCAATGTTTTGAGCAGTTGTAAAAACTGCAACCAGTGAAAGGACAAAACAAAGTCGTTTCATTTCTATGCAAATTATTGGCATGGATGACCTTTTGGTTGATATAAGGTTGCATCCGGATTAAGCCCCTTATTTGCATCCGGATCTTTCTCTGCATTTATGCAATTTATTATAAGCTGTTTTTCAGCTTCCGACTTGTCAATCCAGCATTGACTTGTATAGAGGCCTGTCCAGGCAAGCTGGTAGCAGCATTCTTTAGATGCTGTTAATTGTTTAAACTGAGCAAATTGATATAAAGCTTCACCGATCGATGTAATATAACGATTTACAATGTCGGCATGCTGCGACGCATTTCCGTTGTTTACTATCGTGCTTAAGGTATTATCTATATCAGTTATTTCGCTAGTAAATATATACCCGTATGTACTCGCAAGTTCTTGTTGTTTTTGCACGTCGTTGCAAGTTATAGCTTCTCGATACCATGACATCAACTGACAATGAAAGCCTTCATGTAATAATGTCGCTGCATAGGCCAAGTTGGTTGAGGTGTTGTAATATTGATTAAACCGCACTTCGAAATTGGTAGTCGTTACATTAGCTACAGTATTGTTACCTACTCCAGCACCTAAATCTGGCATTGTCAAGTGCATTGTGAAATCCGCGTCTTTGCCAAAAAAATCCCTGATTACTTGTGGGAACTTTGCAGAAATGTTGTTGAACGTATTTATAACTTCAGTAATACACGGGTTCTGTGTATCATTGATAATGTTTTGCATGGTCCATTCCTTATTCCAGTCATTTATTGCATAGACAATTCCTGAAGCGCTAATTCTGTTTGAAGAAAGGCTGTAGTATTGACTAAGACACCCACATCCTCCCGGGTCTTGTGTAATTATCGGATCCAAATATGCCAAATCCTTGTAGTCATTAACGCCACCTGTACCGCCATATCCATAACCCAAACCCCCGTCAATCAGATAATAGTAAGCTGGGTTGTTTATATAACTTACACCCTCCCCATTATAATAACCAATTATAGTTACCATCGGCATGTTTTGAGACGGACCAACGAGAGAGAGAATACGTGCATTTCCTCGTATGCCTTCCTGATGAGTATTAATCGTTTTTAATTGCGTTGTACCTGAACGCCCGGTAAGAAAATCTTTGCTATAGATTTTGACTGGTTCCTTATTAGGCCCATCTGACGCAAAAGTGATTTCATGCATGAAGATGTTTTCCCATTTTCCATTTCGTGCAGTTACAACCAGGTATTTCAACTTTCCGGGAATAACTGATTTAGATTGAATTTCAACCCCTTTAAAATTACCATTTGCATTCAAACTTATTGCATGATTCCATTCAAAGTTTTCGAATTCATTAGCAGACATATGTTCTTTAGCATAGGTGCCGACTACAATTAGTGGTTGCTCTAATTGACCCACTTGTGAAGTACTTTTCTGCAAATTGTCTTTTTGACAACCTGCAAATGCAAACACAAATAGCACACATGTCAGGTGAAATAGGTTTTTCATTTTTAGTTTGGTTGTGATTGTATGAAATAATGAAGCGCATTGCGTTTGGTATACCTTGTCTCATTCCCGAAGCTACCTTTTTTCAAATGCATATGCATATATGCACACGATTTTGACAAATGTCAAAGTCGTATTTTTACCTCAGCGTGAAGAGAAAACTGCCATTATGAAAAACCTTCGCAACAAAGAAGGTCTTAGTCAATTTGGCGTAATACTGAAGGCAATGAGAATAAAGCAGGGCCTCACGCAAGCATCGCTTGCGGAGAAGGCAAATATTACTCACAGCCAGGTAAGCCGAATCGAGTCAGGCACCATTGACCCTGGATTAAGCCAACTAATTGCCATAGCAAAAGCGTTGGGTATTCCTTTAAGTAAATTATTGCACGGTTTCTAAACGAATGAAAAGCCTGTATGCCATGCTGCATTTATTGATCCCTGAATTTCAGGGCTTCGGCAATTGTTTCATGGAATGATTGTTCTGCCTTCCAACGCAGCCAGCTTTGCTTCCAGCTCTTTAATCCTTTTTTCAAGGTCAGGCAAACGCCTGGCCACGGCCTGGCTGCGCAAGGCTGCTGTGTATTCGTAGGCAGGTGAACCGGTAACGGCTTTGCCATCTTCCAATGATTTGCTCACACCGCTCTGCGCATTGATGCGGGCACCATCGCCAATTTTGATGTGGCCTACTATGCCCACCTGCCCGCCAATCATTACGCCTTTACCAATCTTGGTGCTGCCACTTATGCCGGTTTGTGCCGCAATCACCGTGTTGGAGCCAATTTCCACATTGTGTGCTATCTGGATGAGGTTGTCAATTTTTGCACCCGCTTTTATAACGGTGCTGCCAATGGTTGCCCTGTCGATGGTTGTATTGCTACCCACTTCCACATTGTCTTCCAGCACCACGTTGCCCATCTGTGGTATTTTTTTGTAGGTACCGTCGGCCTGCGGTGCAAACCCAAAACCATCGGATCCAATTACTGTACCTGCATGCACCACCACGTTTTTACCCATCACACAGTTGTGGTACACTTTTACGCCTGCATTGAGGATGGTGTTCTCGCCAATCACTACGTTATCGCCCACAAAAACATGCGGAAACAATTTTACGCCGTTGCCAATTTTTGCATTACGGCCCACGTAGGCAAAGGCAGCAATGAAAACATTTTCGCCAATGCTTGCAGTGGCATCTACATAGCTGGGTTCCTGGCGGCCTGTGAGTTGCTTGCGCTGCATGTCTTCATACAAACCGAGCAGGGTGGCAAAAGCACTGTAGGCATCGGGCACACGAATGAGCGTAGCCTGCACCGCCTGCTTCAGCTCCAGCGCATCATTTACAATCACGACCGAGGCCTTAGTTGCATACAAATATTCCTCGTATTTGGGGTTGGCCAGGAAAGCCAGTTGCCCTTCCTGGGCTTCTTCAATTTTTCCAAAACCCGAAACGGAAGCGTTGGCATCGCCTTCCACTTTTCCGCCGGCAAGCATGGCTATCTGTTGTGCTGAAAACTGCATATACTAATGAATGACTTGAATAATCTGGTTGCAATGGTTCAGGATGGCCTGAGCCAGCAAATATACTGTTTGCCTACAGTGGCGGCGAGGCTCTGCTGTATGAGCGCATGGTCCACTTCAGAGATGTCGCGGATGGTGCCATCCTTGAACAGGATGTTGATGCGTTCATCATGTGTTTGGTAGGTGGTGTTGGAGGCGGTACCGGTGAATACGAGGTATTCCAGTTCCTGTTCCGTCACTTGCAGTTTTTGCCGAATAATATTTCGCCGGTCAACCAGTTCTTCTGTCGTCACCGGTTCGCTCTGCAGTCTTATTTTGAAGAGCTGCCTGTTCAGCAGGCAAGCACAAAGTGTTGACAATACTTTGTCCTCGTGATGTTGCCATTGCTTGATGGCCATCATCACATCAACATCATCGAGCATGGTGAAGCGTTGCAGCAAGGCATCGGCGTTGAAAGAGGTGGGTTTGTTGTCGAGGAAATATTGCAAATCGGGATGGCAGCATGCATCCACTTCACGTGCACGCCTGATGACGCGTACCAGCATCTGCTCGGCGGCCAGCACGGTTTTATGCAGGTACACCTGCCAGTACATGAGCCTGCGGGCCACCAAAAATTTTTCGATGGAGTAAACAGCTTTTTCTTCCACCATCAACTGGCCTTTGTGCACAGCCAGCATTTTTATGATGCGGTCGTAACCTATCACGCCTTCACTCACACCGGTGTAAAAACTATCGCGGGTGAGGTAATCCATGCGGTCAACATCCAACTGACCGCTCACCAACTGGTGCAGAAAAGGCTTATGGTATTTGTTGGAGAAAATGGAAATAGCCAGGTCAAGTGAACCATCCAATTCATTACTGATATGCTGCATGATGCGCAGGCTCATTTCTTCGTGATGCACACCTTGCACAAGGGTTCCTTCCAATGCATGGCTGAAGGGACCGTGGCCAACATCGTGCAGCAGGATGGCAATTTTTGCAGCCGTTTCCTCATCCGGTGTGATGTCAATATTCTTCCGCTTCAGTTCATGCAATGCCTGGTACATGAGGTGATAAGCGCCAAGGCTGTGTGCCATACGTGTGTGCACAGCCCCGGGGTACACCAGGTGCGCAAAAGCCATTTGGTAAATGCGGCGAAGGCGCTGGTAATACGGATGGCTGATGACTTTAAGCACCAGCGGGTCATCAATGCTGATGAAGCCGTAAATGGGATCGTTGATGATTTTTCCTTTGAAACTCATGCGGTGGCAAAGTTCGGGGATCAGGGTTCAATAACCACAAAGGCAAATGAATAGCCATCAAATCATCAGCCCTCAACCATGTCAGCAGGAACAAAATTCTTTCTCAGAAAATCTGTATAAACCCTCCACCACTTGCGGCCTTCCGCATCGAGGCCCATCAGGTGATTGTGGCAAATGGTGATGAAAGTGCCGCCTGTGCGCATCACCACATCATACATTTCCTGCAACTCGATAGCGGCAGCATCGGGGGAATCTTTTTGCTCAAAAATGCTGTTGGCTTCCATCCATGCAAAAGGGTACAGCAATAAACCGGTTGTTGATTCACTTTGCAAATCGTACCAAAAAAACGGATGACTTGTGGATGCCCTGAAACCATTGATACTGCCATAACCCATGGAGTAGTCCTCCGTGATTCCTGCAGCCATCAACTGCCTGAAAGTTTTTGGCAAATGAAAATTGATGTAGTGCATGCGGTTGGCTACTACCGCCTCATGAATCACTTGCTGCATGAAATGCCATTCCTCTTTCATCAACGTTTCATTGTTGGCAGCAGCCCAGCTGAAATGTATTCCGGTTGGCGACTCTTCGTGCACCCATCGCATTAAACGCTGAAGCATGTGGCTGTTGCGTGGAATGTTTTTGTCGTAGCCCTTGATTTCTTTTGCAAGCAGAAAAAAATACCGGGCCTTCAGTCCATACAATTGATGATGCTCTTCCAACTCAATGAAAATGGAAAACGGATCCGATTTCAAACCGGCAAGCACCAGCCAACGTTCAAGGCTTTGACGCCATCTTGCTGCCAGCAGGTCTTTGAAGAAACCGCCTGCATTTCTCAGCCATCCTTTGTTTCGGTAGCACCATGCCACATCAACATCGCAGGTGGGCAAATATGTTGGAATGTTCGGAAGGAATACTTGTGAAGGAAATCTTTCAACTAAACTTTCTTTCAAATCTTCTATCCATTCATCTACCAGCGGCCGCTTCAAAAATCCGTTGCGGAAGGCAATGCTGTTGGTGTGTGCATACCTTCCGTATTCGTCCTGTGTATGCGGCAAATACTCTTCGTAGCGGCTGATCAAAAAGAAAGATGCTGCGAGCAAATCAAATGCATGATCGCCATTTTCAGTGGCAAAAAATGCAGGCTTCCCATGCCATGAAAAAACAAAAGGATGTTGTTCGTGTATTCCCTTTTCAAACAACAATGCATGCGGTGAAATGCGGTAAGATAACTGTGGCAATGCTGCATCGGAGTAATTCAATACAACTGCATCCAAAGGGAGTAAGGCTGCATTGCTACTCACTTGCATGGGTTTACCAAACAGGCGTTTGCCCAGCCAATCGGCCATGTACTGAATGCGTGCTGTTATTTGCAGCGTGTATAGTATCACCTGCTGAAAGTAAAAAAGTCGGCGTTATGCCGACTTGAATTTTTTGATTTGCTGCAGGTTAAAGGTCCCAGTCGCCAAACCGGAAGCCCACGTTGTAAGGCAAATGCTCCAGCCCACGCTTATACATGCTGTTTGGCGAGTAAGTGGCATAGAGTTTCACCGGTCCAAAACCCATTTCGCCAATCACCTGGAACTTCCATGGCTCCATATCAAAATTGCCCCTGATTTTTTGCTTGCCACGTTCAGCACTTATCTGCTTGTTGCGGCTGTTGTACAGGTAGCCAACACTGACACCTGCACTCATGGTAAAGCCTCCGTGTCCCGGCTTTGTATCGAAGCCAATCATCAAAGGAACGGTAATGTAATCGGCTGCCAGTTTGTTTTTGGTGAATGAAATACTGTCGCGCCAAACATATGGATCGCTGCCGTTTTTATAGCTTGTCTTTAGCTCTGTATCAAACCGGTAGTTGTTTGTTTCCAGGTACAGGCCGTAAGTAAGGCGGGCAACCCTGTCTTTGGTGAAAGCATATTTCTGGCGAAAAATCCAGATGTTGGTGTTGATGGATTTTCCCGTGCGCAGGTTAAAGTCGCTGCTTCCAAACTGTGGTTCACCAGGGCGTGTAGCACGGGCATACTGTTTGGCTTCAGCAGAATTGTAATCGGTGTTATCAACGAAATTGTTGAAGCCAAAATCGAAATTGAACCAAGTGGTTTCGAGTTTTTTGCCCTTATTGTAATGGCTGTATTTCCATGTTTCACCCGATGATTTCACTTCAGTACTTCCGCCTGATCCATCTTTCTTTTTGATGATGGTCATGGTACCTACTTTGATGGTGTCGTTTTGTTCTTTCTGTGTGGAGTCGGTCTGGCCAAAACCTGCCAGTGCGGCTGTGCTGAAGGCCGCAGCGAGTAATACTTGTTTCATGTGTTATTGAATTTGCTTGTGTAGTTGATTATGATTTTGGTTTCATCAAACCATTTATCATGTTGAATTATTCCATGGATGATGTGCCTCTTTCCTCAGCAGGTGCTACTGTACTCTTGTCAAGCGAACGGCTCACGGTCCTGGTCACCGTTCTGAATACGTTGCGAAACTTCTGCTTGTTCAATTTGGCACCGCCAATGCTGATATAGGCATCTTCATCTCTTTCCTGGTCATTTGCCAGTGCATACTGGGCTTTGGGTTGATTATCTACATTACCCGAAGCAGTAAGTGCAACTGTAGTGTTCATTTTCCCCACTTTCACCGGTGCATCTTCATTCAACACATTCACCGGGTTGGAAGCCTGCCTGTTCTTCAGGGTGCGCTCATCTTCTTCCGACAACCGGAATGATGCAATGGCATTCTTCGTATCATTTTCGTCAGATACTTCCGGCACTTCTTGCTTCGTTGTGTTTATAGTTCTTACTGTTTTCTTTTCCTGTGTGTTTGAAGCAAGGATGGGCTCAACAGGTGCAGCTGTTTGCGGATTCACCATTTGCTCTTCAGCAGGCTTCTTCACGGGAGGTACAACGGGTATGTTTGACTTTGGCTGCTGTTTGCTGATTGCCTGATTGGTTTGTTGCAAGGCTGCGTTTCTATCAGCCAATCGAGTAACTACAAACCAACCAATTCCAAACAGCACTGCTGCCACGGCCACTATGCGTAGCATTGTCAATCGTACAATCGGTGCTGCTTCCACTTTTTCCTTCCTCAACAGCTTTTCCTTGCCTGGCATGGCCACGGTTTCCACCGGCAATCTTGACTGCTGCAGCAGCATCCAGTCTTTAGCTAATTCGGGGTCGCTCATCCATGAGGCAGCAGGTGCACCATGCTGTTCAAATACTTCCAGCATTTGCTGTTGCAATGACGTCATGTTTTCCGCATCCCAGGTTACGGCTTTAATCAGCAGGTGCTTGTTCTGCATAGGCACAGTATCATCGGCAGAAAGAAGGGAAGCATGCAGCAATGCCCAATCCATTTGCAATTCCGGATCTGATTCAATTGACTGTTGCAGTGTGCCATTCGCATCACCTTCGCCGTGCAGCAAATCGAGCATTTGCATTTGCACAGGAGTCAGTGCATCGGCATCCCATTGTTCCGGTTTGAGGAGCAGGTTTTTGCCTGTGAATATTTCATCAGAATCGGGTGTGAGTTTGGTCTCCATCAACAGTTGGAGTTCTTCCGCCAGGTCGGGGTGTTTGGCTGCGAAGGCCTCCACCGCCATCCTTTCCGCTTCGCCGAGTTCACCGTCGGCGTAGAGGAGGAAGAATTCTTCGTAATTATTTCTGTTGATGTTCATAAAATCGTTTTCAAACTTTTGGTTCATGTTTCACCTCATTGCTATACCACATTTTCCATTCTTACCAAGTAGTTGCGTAGTTGAACCCTTGCCCTGTGCAGGTACACTTTCACCTGGCTTTCGTTCAGTTCCATTATCTGTCCAATTTCTTCATAGCTGTATCCTTCATAGTCTTTCAGCATCACCAGGCTGCGTTGGGTTTCATTGAGCGTAGCCAGCGCATTTTCCAATGCTTTTTTCAAATAGAGCTTCGGCTGGTCACCCAGGCCAAGCGCAGCTTCAGGAATTTCTTCCTTGTAGCTCATGCGTTTCACTTTGCGCAGGTGGTCAATCATTTGGTGGTAGGCAATGGTGAACAGGTAGGATTTTGCTTTTGTTGTATCCACTTGTTCGCGGTTGATCCACAGCTTTTCAAAAGCCGATTGCACCACGTCCTGTGCGTCCTCCGTGTGCCGGAGGTTTTTTACAATAAACCGATAAACATTGTCGGCATATTGTTTTACGCATTCATTGTATTCCCTTTCAGTCATGCAGTTGCGGTGATTTTTGCGGTTCTGGTGTGTTTGATGGTATTACGCCTTCGGTTGCCAATTGTTACAACCCATGCAAAAAAAGTCCAAATTCAGGGATGAACGGCGGTTTTTGGGATGGCAGGCGGTAGTGAATGATGTATCTGCTTTGTGCAGCATGATGCCAGGTGAAAACCCTAAGGCCACTAAGGCTTTTTGCTATTGATGCCAACCCCTGAGTCCTGGTGGCTGAACACATCAAAGCCGCTAACTTTAGGCACAAGCATCATCTAACCGATTAAACCTGACCACAACTTATGAGCAAATACTTTCTGGCATTATGCCTTGCAACCACATGCGTTTCATTTTCAATTGCACAGGATTCGCTCTACAAAAGCGACCTCCCTGTTGCCGCCCGTGTCAACGACCTCAGTTTCACGCAGCAGGAGTACGACAGTATGTACGACGGCGTAAAAGACACCCGAAGGGAAATTGCCAAAATGCATGCAATTACCCTGGCCAACAGTGTGCCTATGAGCATGCACCAATCGCCCTTTCTGCCCAACCTTGCCGCAGCAACCGCTGTCAAACAACAACCCATCAAATGGAATATTCCGGCCAATGTTTCGCTACCGGCCAACAGAAATGAACTTGCTTTTTATTCCATTTCCCAACTGGCCTCGCTGCTTAAGAACAAGAAAATTACCTCAACAGAAATCACCCGTTTTTTTATTGACCGCATCCGCAAATACGGCGATACACTGCAGTGCATCATCAGCATCACTGAAAGTATTGCCCTGCAACAGGCTGCACAGGCCGATGCAGAAATCAAAGCAGGCAAATGGCGCGGACCGTTGCATGGCATTCCTTATGGTTTGAAGGATTTATTTTCAGTGAAAGGAACAAGGACCACCTGGGGTGCGGCGCCTTATAAAAACCAGGTATTAGAAGAAGATGCCGTGGTGTATGAAAAACTGAGGGCGGCTGGCGCCGTGCTGATAGCCAAATTCACGCTGGGCGCCCTGGCCATGGGCGACCGTTGGTATGGTGGTCAAACAAAAAACCCCTGGAACCTGGCCCGTGGTTCTTCAGGCTCTTCAGCTGGTTCAGCATCGGCCACAGTAGCCGGGCTGGTGCCCTTTGCCATTGGCACCGAAACATGGGGCTCCATTGTTTCACCGGCCAGCACTTGTGGAGCAACCGCTCTGCGACCAACTTTCGGGCGGGTGAGCCGCGCCGGTGCAATGACATTGAGCTGGAGCCTCGACAAAGTTGGCCCGCTTTGCCGCAGTGCCGAAGATGCCGCCATTGTTTTCAACGCCATTCGCGGAGGCGATGCAAGGGATGCGGCCAGTTATGATGCGTCTTTCAACTACACCGGTGTGGCCGACATGAAAAAACTCAAAATCGGCTTTGCCAAAAACTATTTTGACAAACTCGACACTTCTCGCACTGAATGGCAGGTGTTGGATGTTTTCCGGAAAATGGGGGCCGAACTCATCCCCATGAATTTCCCCGACAGCGGTGTGTACAATTTCAACATCATGGATGTGGTCATCAGTGCAGAATGTGCTGCCGCTTTTGATGACTTCACTCGCTCCAACCTCGATGATGAAATGACCAACCAGGGCAAGAACGACTGGCCCAACCAGTTTCGCTCAGCACGGTTTATTCCTGCAGTGGAATACATCAATGCAAACCGGCATCGCTTCCTGCTGATGCAGGAAGTGAACAAGGCCATGCAACCTTTTGACGCAATCATATGCCCCGGTTTTGGAAGCGGCAACCAAACTGCTATTACCAATCTCACAGGTCACCCGGTCGTAGTGGTTCCTACCGGTTTCAACAAGCGTTTCAATACTCCTACCAGCATCACATTTATTGGCAAACTGCTCGATGAAGCCACTATTCTTGCGGTGGCCAAAGCTTACCAGCAAGCAACCGGCTGGGATGAAATGCATCCGGAGATGTTCAAATAAAAAGAGCGTGTTTCATTGAGAAACACGCTCCAAGTTTGAGTAGAATGAGCCTGGTTATTTAGCTTTCACTTCCTTGCTGGTCCACTGGTGCCAGTAGTCAATCTTTTCGTCTTTGTTGAAGCGCCATATTTCATGCAGCAGTGTAGAATTCTTTTTGCCGCCTTTTAATGAATCCACTTCCTTTCCCCAAACCAGCACCCAGCGGTCGCCTGATTTATTTTCCTTAACGCTCATGATGGCATCTATGCTGCTTTTCACCCCTGGAATACTACTGCGCCATTGGCCTGAATAAGCAACAGCACTGTCGCCTGTTCCAACAAACTTTGTTCCGTCGGGGAATTCCATAGTTACGGTATCAGCAAAGTTTGCCCTTGTTGATTGGAAGGTGTTGTTATCAAATTCCTTCCATAATTGGGCGATGGTTTGGGCAAGTTTGGGATCGCCCATACTGAAGTCGGCGCTGTAGTTCATGGGATAGGCATAGGATACTGCTGCGGATTCCTTTTTTCCTTCTTCGGCAGCGGGTTTTGGTTCCTCCTTTGGGGCTTGATTACAGGCAGCCACCAAGGTGGCAAAAGCAAATACAGAAAATAGTTTTTTCATTTGTTGAAGAATTTAGATGGCATAAGTTGTACAATTTTTTGGGTAATACAAATTGGCACGACACTTTTTTCGGAAAGCCGCCATGTCGCAGCAAACAAAAGCCATCGTCGTTCACGATGGCTTTCTTTGCGAGCTGTTATGTCAGAAGAATCAGAAGAAAAGATGGCTCAGCAAATTGGTGGAAATATTGCTGGTAGGTTTCAGTTTCAGGAAATCGGCATATTTGGCAGCGCCCATAATGGTTTTGAGTTTTCCAAAGAGACCTGACTGAAGGGGGTTGAATTTCTTGAGATATTCCGAAGGGTTCGATTTCACCAGGCTCATGATGCCGCTTTTATCCGTCAGGAAACCCGAAACCAAATCCAGCGTAGATTTTTTCTGGTCAGCCCCAAGACTCAGTTTGCTGCCCAGCAGGTCAGCAATACCTCCTGCTGTTTTGCCAATGTCTCCAATGGCTGGCGGAGCGGTGAAATTTTTCAATACATCTTGTGTACCGCCCGGAATGCTGACCTGTGCATTGGTAATACTTAAAGCGCCAAAAAAAAGCGCAGCGAACAACAATAGATTTTTCATAAAAGGTTTTTTTTAATTCTGAAAATTGGAAGCTAAATGTAATGCAACTCCTCAACAAAAGGCGATGTGCAGATTATTACTCCTTGCATTATTCTTCAGCATCCATCACAGGTAGTATTACACTTAAAAACTATATTTCAACTGCATATACGCATTTCTCCCCGGCCTCAAAACATTGCCCCAGTCAAGATGTTCCCTGTAAGCCACATTGAATATGTTTTCCACTCCTGCCTGCAATGAAAAACGGTTGTTGCAGCATGCAGGAACGTACCCCAATCTTGCATTCACCAGGAAATAACCGGGAGTGGGAGATTCGCCGGCATTTTTGTTTATCCTGTTTTGTGCCATTGTCGCTTCGTATTCCAATTGTGCTGAAAACCTGTTGTGCAAATAGCGCAATGAAGTGATGTTTTTCAAGGGAGAAATGAATGGCAGAGGTTCATTATCGTTGCCAACACCATGGGTGTATTTTAGCGTTGATAGTATTTCAGTTTTCGTTAGCAGTTTTACCTGCGCAGATAACTCCAGCCCGGTAAGCATGGCATTGGACAGGTTCTGGTAAACCTTTACTCCCTTTGCTCCAATGGTCATGGTGCTCAACGTTGGGTCAACCACACCAGTAATGTGATTAGCGATTTGGGAATAAAACGCATTCATCTGCAGGCGTACCCCAGGTTTTTGCCAGGCAAGTGAGGCTTCGGCATTCAGCGCATTCTCCGTTTTTAAGGTGGTGCTTCCGATGTAGTCGTATCCATCTCTTGCATTGAACAGGTAGAAACCATACAACTCGCCGGCGGTAGGCATTCTTTCGGCGTAGCCGAGGGTGGCGGTTGCCAGCCATGCCTGGCTAAATTTTCGTGATACCTGAGCCGAAATGTTTTTCAGAAAATCGGTGCGGCTTTCGCTGCTGCCAACAATGCTTACCTGGTCCTTTGCTTCCTGTGATGTAAGATGGCTGTTGACAATATCGGCCCTGCCCGACACACGGACAGTAACCAGACTATCGGCATGCCACTGCCACACAAGGGAAGCTCCGGCCTGGTTGCGCCTATTGTCGGGCCAGGTGAGCATGTACATGGGTGGCTCACCAAGCGGGTACATGGTCATGCTGGCCTGCAGGAAAGTGGAGGAAACATCGGCCCGCACCAGCAAATTCTGACTGTTGCCGAGGCTGCGATTGCCTTCGGCAAAAGCACCCAGCGTGCTGCTTTGGCCGGGCATATCCATATGCATGGGCACATTTTGCCGGTGGGTGTCATCCATTTGGTGATGTACCTGGTTGGCATAAATTTTGGCTGTCCAATGGTACCAATGCCGGCTGCGGTCTTCATTTTCCAAACCCAACGAAGCCATGCGGGCTTTGGCGTTTCCAACATCCATGGGCAGGGCAGGATAGCCAATGTTCCATCCATCATCTGCCAGCAGGTCGGCTTTCAGGTAGGTATTGGCAGAATAGCGGTATCTGGCAGAAAAGGAATAGTTGGCCTTTTCAAATTGCGAATAGGGCACTTCGTTTCCATTGCCATCAGTGTAATTGCTGTTGTGGCGGTAGGTGCCACTCGCCCTGAGCGCCCATCGGCCCGCTGAATAATTGAGCCAGGCCGATTCGTAAAAACCTTTTGACACAGATTGAAAACCACTGTTGACAGCGCCATGCACTTTTTGCTCATCCTGAAAATGTGGTTCGGCCAGTTTCATATCAACTGTGCCGCCAATGGCAGAGCCTTTCAGGAAACCGCTGCCGCCGGTTTGCAGTTGCAGATTTTCGAGGTTGATGGGTTCAATGTAAATGGTGGTAGGGTCCATTTTGTCGGTGCAGGCGCCATGCATGCGCATACCATCGATGAGCACGTTTATCTGACCATCGCTGAAGGAGCGGATAGCCGGCTCCATGCCATACGGCCCGCGGCGTATCATGGCTATCTCCGGCAGTCGGCTCAAAATGTCTTCAAGCGTAGCAGCATCATTGGCTTTAAAAAAAGTCACCATCTGCTGCGATGCTGATTTTTCCTTTGCAAATACAGAGACCGGTTTCAACTCCACAGTCCGTGTACTATCCATAACATTCCTTAGCTGCGCATTTGCTGCAAAGCATAGTCCTGCCAATAGTGCGCTTTGCAACCAAAGTTTCATTTGCTTTTTCATGAACCATAATTAGCGGACTACATGCAAAGCCAGGCAAGTGGTGTTACCTGAAAAATCTCCCCAAAACATTTTCATTGCCGGTGCAGATGGTTTGGCTTTGCATATCATCCCGGCGATCAAAATTCCACTTCGAAATACTGCGAATTATTTGCAACCGAGCTTCCCGATTTACACTCAAGGGTCAGCCGCCACAAACCGGTCATCGTAAAATTGACTTTGCCTTTGTAATGCCCGTTGGCAAGGTGAACAGGGTTTACATTATTGGGCGAACTGTGACCCATGGAAGGCATGTCCGGCACAAAATTGATAGTCATGCTGCTATCCGCCGGAAACGACATCATGGAGGCTTTTTTGTACACCACAAACTCAAGATCGTTGATGCCAACTTTGGGGGTAGCCGGTTGTACAAGTGCTACAAAATATATGCTTCCATCGGCAGCTAATGTGAATGATTTTACTTTCGACTTAAGAGGGTCGGAAACGGTAACCGGTATGGTCATTACGCCATGCTTGTTCACTTGATGGTTGTGAACAGAAAGCCCAATAGTCCAGTTTCCTGCGGTACTGGGCATGGTGAAGGTTACGCTGGCCGGGAACAGGTGATTCACCGAATTTTCATCATCAGGATTTTCGAAAGGAGCTGCATGTTGCATGGTACCCATGTTCATCATGGGGCTCAGGTTAATATGCGCTTCATCGATGCGCTTGCCGGTAACAGAGTCGTACAGGGCAAACCAGAGTTTGGAATAGCCGGTGTTGACAGTACCAGTGTTGGAATACACTTCTACTTTGGCTGCAGCCCCCAGCGCATAGCCTTCCGCAATTTTGGTAAGGCCAATGGTAGGATCGGGTTCTGCATTTTCTTTTTTGCAGCCAACAAAAACCACGGAAATAATGATAGCTATAGCAAGAAATATGAAAAGCTTTTTCATGATTGTAAAAAAATAATTCTAATGAGGAAACAATGCATTGACCAGGATATGAGCAACATGCTCAACCTGCAAATGGATTGATGGTAACAGTCAACAAATTCTATTTATGATGCTGCACCTGCGGGCGGATGAAAAACAGATGCAAGGTGGGTATAGCCATAAGACTGCATTACGAATGGCTGATGCAACTTTTCCAATGAAAGAACCACCGGAACTTCAAGGTTCATTTCATGAAGAATATACGGAACAGTTTCCACCCACACATTGCGGGTGGTATTGGCCTCACGGTTTTGTGCATCTTCAGCTGCCTGAATTTTTCTGGCCAGGTAGCATTTGCCATCGCAATGCAGCATGGGCCGCTTTTTGTTGACACAATACTGTTTGGCAATGGCGGCACGATTGGCATAAAACCAAACAGTAAAACCCGCCGGATAAAATGCCTGGAAGGATAGTACAAACAACAATATGGAAGCGAGGAAAACCTTCACAGCCGCAAATGTAGCCGGATGGTTGATTAAGCCTTTATGATTCAAATCACATGGCCTTAGGGAAATCAGAAGGTTGAGGATTGATGCAGCTATTTTGTGTTATTTGTGCCGACAATATTGATGCATTTTGCAGGCAATCGGGCAGCAGGCTTACCTTAGCCCAATGCCCTTTAAATTACATGCACCCTACCAACCTTCGGGCGACCAGCCTACTGCCATTGCGCAGCTCACAGAGGGTATTCTCGATGGCGAGAAGCACCAGGTGTTGCTGGGTGTAACCGGCAGTGGCAAGACTTTCACCATGGCCAACGTGATACAAAACGTGCAACGGCCTACGCTTGTGCTCACGCACAACAAGACGCTTGTAGCGCAGCTCTACGGCGAGTTCAAACAGTTTTTCCCGGAAAACGCAGTGGGCTATTTTGTTAGCTACTATGATTACTATCAACCCGAAGCTTACATCCCCACCACCGATACTTACATTGAAAAGGACCTGAACATTAATGAAGAACTCGACAAACTGCGCCTGCAGGCAACCAGCGAACTGCTGAGTGGCAGGCGTGATATCATTGTCGTTGCATCGGTAAGTTGCATTTACGGCATGGGTAATCCCACTGAATTTGAAAATGGCATTGTACGTATTGCACAGGGACAAACCATCAGCCGGCAAGGATTTCTCACAAGCCTGGTGAACAGTTTGTACAGCCGCAGCCAGGGCGATTTCAACCGTGGTAACTTCCGGGTGAAGGGCGATACCGTTGACATCAATCTGCCTTATGTTGACTGGGGCTACCGCATCAGTTTTTTTGGCGATGAAATTGAAACCATTGAAACACTCGATATCAAAAGCGGCAAACGCATTGGCCGCGTAGAAAATGCCGCCATTTTTCCCGCTAACCTTTACCTGGCGCCCAAGGACATGATGCACAGCATACTGGTGGAAATACAGGATGAAATGATGCGGCAGGTGGAATACTTTCAGAGCCAGGGCAAGTTCATTGAAGCGCAGCGTTTGAAAGAACGCACTGAATACGATTTGGAAATGATTCGTGAACTGGGCTATTGCAATGGCGTCGAAAACTATTCCCGATTCTTCGACCGTCGTCAACCCGGCACCCGTCCGTTCTGCCTGCTCGATTATTTCCCGAAGGATTTTCTCTGCATACTTGATGAAAGCCACCAGACCATTCCGCAGGTTTCCGGCATGTATGGCGGCGACCGCAGCAGAAAAATGGTGCTGGTTGATTTTGGTTTTCGGCTGCCCAGTGCATTGGACAACCGGCCGCTGAATTTTCATGAATTTGAATACATGCTGAACCAGGTAGTGTATGTAAGCGCCACACCAGGCGATTATGAACTGGAACAAAGCGGTGGCGTGGTGGTGGAACAAGTAGTGCGCCCCACCGGGCTGCTGGATCCACCTATTGAAGTGCGCCCCAGCATCAACCAGATTGATGACCTCCTCGATGAAATTGACAAACGCGTTACCAAGGGTGACCGTGTGCTGGTAACTACGCTTACCAAACGCATGGCCGAAGAGATGGACAAGTATTTGCACCGCATCAACATCAAAAGCAAATACATACACAGCGAAGTGGATACACTGGAACGTGTGGAAATATTGCGGCAGCTACGTTTAGGCGAAATTGATGTGCTGGTAGGGGTAAACCTATTGCGTGAAGGGTTGGACCTGCCGGAAGTTTCTTTGGTAGCCATACTCGATGCGGATAAAGAAGGCTTCCTCCGCAATGAAAAAAGCCTGACGCAGACAGCAGGTCGTGCAGCAAGAAACGTGGAAGGCCTCGTTATTTTTTATGCAGATAAAATGACCGAGAGCATGCAGAAAACGATTGACGAAACCAACCGCCGCCGCGAAAAACAAATTGCCTACAACATACAGCACGGCATCACACCTACCACCATCAAAAAGAGCATTGAAGATGTAATGAAGCAAACCAGTGTGCTCGACATCAAAGGCTTTGATGCAACGAAACCTTATGCCATTGGTAATGACCAGGACCTTGTACCCACCATTGCTGCAGAGGATGATGCGGCTTATGCCAAAGCAAGTTCACTCACCATTCCACAAATGGAAAAGGAGATTGCAAAAGTGAAAAAGCAAATGGAAAAAGCCGCAAGGGATATGGACTTTATGGAAGCAGCCAGATTGAGAGATGAGATGATTAAAATGCAGAAGGAGTTGGAGGGGATGAAGGAGTAAATACTACCTTTTTCATATTTTTTTAAAACAACTGTTTCAGTACTTTTTCCGCAACAAAAAAACTGTTAGTGAAAAAAGTCATTCCTATACTCTTCATTCTGGTTCAATACATGGGCCAGGCTCAGGAACCTGAACTGATCATCCCTTCGGGCCATACCCGTGAAATTAGATCAGCGCAATTCAGCAGTGACGGTAAATATATTTTAACTGCTTCCGGAGATGCCACTGTTAAACTTTGGGAAACAGGATCTCTAAAATTGGTCAAAACTTTTAAAGGACATTCAACGGCAGTGGAATACACATCCTTTTCTAAGGATAACAAATCAATCATCTCATCATGTTACGACGGCTATTTGCGAATATGGGATATTGCGAGTTCCAGAGAAATCTTTGCTGACCAACCAACCACTGCTATCTCAGGTGAAAAATTTTCCATTGACTCTGCAGGCGACCGGCTTGTTCTTAACACGCTAAGTGCAAATGCATTCGTGTATTCACTTGGGCAAAAGAAAAAGTTATTTGAAGTAAAAAGTTCAAGCTTGTTTGGCGCCAGCATAAGTGCTGATGGAAAATCCATTGTTGCCCTGGCAGATGATTCATTGAAACTCTATTCAGGTTTCAACGGAAAGAGGATTGGCAGTATATCCGCAAAAGGAATTGAGATTTACGATCTTGTTTTCAGTAAAGACCTCAAACATGTTTTTTGCCTTTACGGAAGAGACAGCTATGTAAAACTGGTAAGAATCGATATTCAATCCTGGAAACCCGATTCAGAAATTCTAAGTGCCGACGATATCCGGGCTTATGCATCCAACAGCAATGCCGTTGTTATCATAAACAAGATTGGAAAAATACAAGTGGCGAGCCTGGAAACCAGTGAAAAGGTAGACACCATTGAAACGGGAATTTTAGGCGCAAGAGATATCATTATAAACAAGGACAGCCGCTTAATGCTTGTAACTACCCCAACCAAATGTTATACGGTGGACATAACGAGCGGCAATATCATAACATCTGCTGCAGTTGACCCAACATACCATCTCATTAGTGATCCTGCATCCATCCATGCAAATCTTGCTTTGATGGGTGATGACAAAAAAGGCCGGGTGCTCGTTTACGACATGCAAGCAGGAAAATTTGCGGGAGAACTCTCCGGCCGGCTTTCGTGGATAGAAGATGCAACTTTTAGCCCCGATGGAAAAACAATTACCTATGCTTCGAGGAATGGAGTGGTTCGAAGTATTGACAAATCCACCGGGCGTGCATTGTTCAGTGCCGACAATCCATTTGGAGTAAATCGCATCGGCTACACGCCGAATGGAAAATACATCAACACCTTTTTCATTGATGACGATGGCGACCCCCGCTTTCAAATGTTGAACGCAAAAACGGGATCAACATTTAAAACCATTCCGGTGTTGCAGGCAAAACAAAGCGATGATTTGGATTTCATTGTGAACTGCAAAGTGAGCAAAGACCAAAAATTCCTGGCCGCAGCAACTGGTATGAATGCCCAGGTTTGGGGTTTGGATTCATCGCGGCGAATCTGGGTAAAGACATATGATGAATTACAAGCATCAACGGCAGTAGATATTGCCGAAGACAACAGCTTTGCGGTATTTGCCACATACAACACCCTTATCAGGTGGAATGCATCTTCAGGCAAAATGATGTGGAAAGTGCCAGCAAAACTTTACAGCGATGCGCAGATCGAAGATGTATGTATTTCTAAAGATGGAAAACTTCTTTTTGTTGCGGACAATGGAGGC
>JBBIOQ010000058.1:0-19837 GCA_037443285.1 Sphingobacteriales bacterium
GAATACCCGCTTCTTTCAACAGTGCATACATGTAGTTGGTGAGTGCCTTGCAATCGCCATATTTCCTGTTGTAAACAAATGATGCATCAAATGGCTGCCAGCCGCCAATACCCAATTGAATGCTGATGTAGCGGGTATTGTCCTGCATGTATTTGTACAACGCAGACACCTTGTCGAAGGTGGTGAATTTGCCCTCCACCAGGCTTTTCACTTTGTCTTTAAGCGCAGGCGGCAATTCATCGCGGCCCTTCTTAAGTGCAAAAACAAAATTGCCGAGTTTCTCCCAACTTTCATTGCTGCCGTCATAACCGCCCATTTCAAATTCTTTCATTGCCAGGAAAACAGATGGCGAAAGTTCATACCATGGTGGTGCCAACGGTTCTTTCAGCATGGCTGTCCTGTTCTTGATTTCCCAGGAAAGCACGGTATTCCCGTTTTCAATTTTTGCTTCAGGCTTTTGATTATAGTTATATGCCCTGTAATTCACTATTACTTCCGAAGGGTACTGTACGATGAAACTGCTTCGCTCCACACTCAACCTTTCGCCGGGAATACCCGTCCATGTTGGAAGGAACATGAGCCCTTTCAGTTTTGTTTTTACTACAAATTCAACTGTGAAAGGATAGGTTTTGTAAAAAAATCCATACTGTTTCAAACGATCATCGGAGATTTCGGTACCACCGCCCATGCCACTCAGGTCTTTAATGTCCGATTTTTTCAAGGTTTTAAGTTTGTTACCATCCGCATCGAACAAGGTTCCCTCAATGGATTCTATTTCAACAAATTTGTCGTAACCCTCCTGCTGCACAGCCAGGTCATCAGCCTTTTCATTGAGGATAGTGTAAGCAACTTTTGTAGTCAGGGTGGCGTGCCCTTTGTCGGCAACATTCAATAACATCTGGTCAGCACGAACAACAGCATCCGCATTTTTCAACATGCTATCGGCAATAATCTTCACCGCATAATTCTGCGCATCCGCTATTCCAAATCCGATGCATGCAATCAGGATAGCTATCCATTTTTTCATTTCGTTCCCACCTTCTTTTTCAGCACAATACTCTCTGCTTCTTTCGATACCACGAAGCTGAAAAAATTGCGCAGTGCCTCATAATCATCCGAAGAAAAATCGGCTTTGTTTATCACCAATTTAGAAATCAGCATGACCCGATTATCTTCTTTGCTAATCCTGTATTCAAACATTCCATCACCTTCAAACAAGCCAACCCTGGTGCTCTTGGGCACTTCCTCAATGTTGTATCCCTCCGGAATTTCAATATTCGCTACATACGTTTCATTCATGGCATACGGCATTTCTACCGGGTACCTTCTTACTGCAGATTTGAATGGGTTTTCTTTATAAGCCTCACCAATCATCGGGTTGAGGTAAATGATGTCCACATCCTTTTCTACTATTGGTTTCACCTCATATTTTACAACAACATTCTCTTCGGTGTTGTCCAGATTTTCAAATTCAGGCACCTCAGCTGAAAACTCTGTTGGTAGCGCTTTCCGAATGCGATTCCTTATTTCCGGCTCACCCTCTTTCTTTGCTTCCTGCCGCAGGGCCAGCGATTCGAACGTGCCAAGCTTGCTGGTAATATTTCCTTTCCATTCTCCTTTTTCGTCATTCACCATGAACAAGGTGGTCACTTTCTTCTCTGTTACGGAATCAGGCATAAAATAAACCGGCCATCCGGCACCAGCTATAACACGTGCATGCCCGTTGTAGCATTGTGGTGGTAGATTTCCAAATGGCAAACCCGGCTCGGTTGCGTCAAGGTATAACTCGCTGGTGTCAATTTTAGCACGAACAACCACGTAGTTAAACCTGTCCATCAGTGGAAAATACTGATGCGTAATACCATGGCTTCTTGTGCTGAGAATCACAGGCTCAGCTTCAATTTTTTCGTGATTGAGCATGGCAGTCAGCATCAGGTTGATGTCGGCCACATTGCCGCTTTTAATTTTTTGAACTGCCTTCAGGTTGCTGGTGAGGTACAAGCCACTGGAAGACGTGCATGTGTAATGGTCACGTACATAGCTGAAAACTTTTTGGGCCTTTTCTATGTCATTCTTGGCATTGGCTGTTACTGGTTTCAGTTCATCGTCCAGCCAGTTGTTATTTTTATACAGCGCTTCTCCAAAATCTTCAAACTGGTTCAGAGCATTCACCACCTGCGGCCATTTGGCCATTACATCCTTTTCCTGAAGTGGATAACGATATGCGGTAAGTTGAAACTCGACTTTTGATACATGATTGTCGAGAGTAGTTGTAAATGGCTCTTCCTTAAGTGCCGGCACGTTTTTCATGGCCCAATAATTTTCTCGCACAGTTGCGTCAAGTGGAACAACCTCGCTACGACTAAGGATTTCCCCGCTGGCAGGCACCATCACCCGAAAACTGGACTGCCTTTCTTTGGATTCGGCAATATAGGGTTGCTGATAGCCCTGTGAAAGAATGGTATAATCGAAAAACTCAGGTAAATCAACTTCGTATTCACTCCAGTAGCAGGGATATTTTCCCTGGAAAGTCCATGGTTGCAGGTTGCTGAGGAAATCACTCTCAATCTCATAGCTCACTTCGATTAATGCACCAGCCTTGGCACCGGGAACAGTGAACTTACGGGCGTCGAGATTTCTGCTGTATTTATTGTTAAACACCTGGTCCTTGGAAAGCGACGTCTCGACGACCTTTTCTCCTTCCAGATTGTAAGCTTTTGCATTCAAGGAAGTGATTTTTTCGACAGCACCATCATCGTTGTATAAGTAAATGGTGAAATCTGCTGCATCCACACCATTGGCATTGTTGATTTTGATGCGCACCTGGCGTTTAAACCGAAGTGAAAACCACGATTTATTGTTGCCTTTAAATTCGGTGGTTCCTTTGTCATAAATAACGAAGGCAGCTGCATCCTTGTTTTCTGCATCTTCAGGCAGTGTAAATTCGGATTTTGAAATCTTTCCAAATTTGATTTCGAACTTTTTCTTTTCTTGTGAATACAGTGATGAGACAAATAACAGAATTGCTGCAGTATGCAGCAGGGTTAGCCTTTTCATGATCGAAACATCTACATTAGTGTCGAAAAATTTCAACGGGCAGCAAGGTATATAATAATTAAACCCACATTGAATGCAGGTACCTCTTTTTTCAGAAAATGTTGCAGGGGTAGTAAAAGAACTTAGCCTTCGACATGGCTTTGATTTTTGCGGTGTTGCAAAAGCAGAAAAACTTGAAGAAGATGCCGTTCGGCTTGAACGCTGGCTGAAGTTGGGAATGAACGGACGTATGAATTACATGGAAAATCATTTTGAGCTTCGCGTTGATCCTTCCAAATTGGTACCCGGGGCTAAATCAGTCATAACGCTGCTTAAGAATTACTACCCTGCAAAACTGCAGCGTGACGATGCACCTAAAGTGAGCAAATATGCCTATGGAAAAGATTACCACCTTGTCATCCGTGAAATGTTGAACAATTTGCTTGCGGAACTGAAACAACATTTTGGAGACATCAATGGCCGTGGATTTGTGGACAGTGCACCTGTGCTGGAAAGAAGTTGGGCAGTAAAAAGCGGGCTTGGATGGATAGGCAAGAACGGCAACCTTATCAACAAAAAGCAGGGTTCATTTTTCTTCATCGCCACCCTTATCACGGACCTCGAATTGCAGCCGGATGTGGTTGGTTTATTTGACTACTGCGGCTCTTGTACACGATGCATAGATGCCTGCCCAACCGAAGCCATTTTGCCCGGCAAAGTGGTAGATGGCAGCAAATGCATTTCCTACTTCACCATTGAACTGAAGGACATGCTGATTCCCGAAGCTATGCAAGGCCGCTTTGACAATTGGATGTTTGGCTGCGACACCTGCCAGGATGTTTGCCCCTGGAACCGTTTTTCGAAGCCGCACCAGGAACCTCAATTCCAACCAATACCGGCCATTTTAGATTTCACAACGGACCAATGGATGGAAATGACGGAGGAGCGTTTTAGAGAAATTTTCAGGGATTCCCCGCTTAAGCGATCGAAGTACGAAGGAATAAGGCGAAACCTGAGATTTCTTTAAGAATGAGCCTGACTTTGTTTGGAGCATTTCGATATTTTTAATCATTGCTTTACTTTAAGTTATCGTTATGTTACTCGCACTACGAGGCTGGTACTTTTGCACCTCCAAATTTTGCAGGGACATATCCCAAACATTTTCAATCAGTCCAATATGAAAAAAATCGGTGTTTTATTCGGAAAGGAACGTTCTTTCCCATTCGGCGTCATTGAGCGCATCAATAGCAAACAAATTGAAGGCGTTGTAGCAGAGCCAGTATCTATCGACAAGGTAATGCAGGGCGAGCCTACAGAATATGCCGTTATTATAGATCGCATTTCGCAGGATGTGCCTTTCTACAGGGCATACCTTAAAAACGCTGCGCTGTGCGGAACTGCTGTAATCAACAACCCTTTCTGGTGGAGCGCCGATGAAAAGTTTTTCAACAACTGCCTGGCTACTAAAATAAACGTACCTGTTCCCAAAACAGTCATCCTTCCCTCCTACGATCATCCAACCGATACTACCGATGAATCGTTCAGCAATCTTTCTTACCCGCTCGATTGGCAGGGCATTTTTGATTATGTGGGATTCCCCGCTTACATGAAACCTTTTGCAGGTGGAGGATGGAAAAATGTTTACCGGCTTGAAAACCTGGATGAGTTTTACCAAAAGCATCCTGAAACCGAGCAACTGGTTATGCTGTTGCAGGAAGAAATTGTGTTTGAAGAATACTATCGTTGCTATTGCATTGGTGGCACGCATGTGCGCATTATGCCATACGAACCCCGCAACCCGCACCACCTGCGTTATGTAGCCGACTTTGCACCCAGTGCAGAGATGTACAAGACCATGGAAGAAATTGTGCTGCGCATCAACAAATACCTGGGCTACGACTTCAACACGGTTGAACTGGCTGTACGCAATGGTGTTCCATACGCTATTGATTTTTGCAATCCGGCTCCCGATGCAGATATCAAAAGTGTTGGACAGGAGAATTTTGATTGGGTTATTGAAACTGCGGCCAACTACGCCATTGAAAAAGCCCTTGCGCAAGAACCAGGTCGCGACAACCTCACCTGGGGCGAATACATTGTTGCCGGCGCCAACAAAAAGCCGCTCATGTAATTGTAATCGATCCGTATTTTTAATTTTCAGATATACAAAACCGGGATTCAAAAGCTCCCGGTTTTTTTTGACTGTTTGAAATGAAATTGGCAAATACCTTTTACATTCAAAGTTGGTAACGAAAAATCTCATTCAACCGCATTGCTATGGCCATCTCGTTTAAACAGTTTACACTAGGAATTGAAGAAGAATACATGGTGATTGACCCTGTGACCAAGGAGCTGAAAAGCCATGAACAGAAAATAGTAACCGAAGGGCAGAAGCTGATACGCGACAAGGTGAAAGCCGAAATGCACCAGGCTGTAGTGGAAGTGGGCACCGACATTTGCGAAAACATTGATGAAGCCCACCGCGACATCAGCACACTTCGCCATACAATCAAAACCATCGCCGGCGAACTGGATCTTTCCGTTGGCGCAAGTGGCACCCACCCCTTCAGCCATTGGGAGTCGCAAATGATAACAGACCATGCTCGCTACAACCAATTAATAGATGAACTGCAGGAAGCTGCACGCAGCAATTTGATTTTCGGACTGCATGTGCATGTGGGCATGGAGAACAGAGATTTGGCGATGCATATTGCCAACAGTGCCCGCTATTTTTTGCCGCATGTCTATGCGCTTAGTACTAACTCGCCTTTTTGGGAAGGAAGGAAAACAGGTTACAAATCCTTCCGCACAAAGGTTTTTGACAAATTCCCCCGTACAGGCCTGCCTGAATATTTCGACAATATTGAGAGTTACGACAAGTTTGTAAACCTGCTCATCAAAACTAATTGCATTGATAATGCCAAGAAGATTTGGTGGGACCTCCGGGTGCATCCATTCTTCAACACCGTTGAATTCAGGATCTGCGACATACCGATGACCGTAGATGAAACCATTGCCATTGCTGCTTTATTCCAGGCAATTTGTGCCAAGCTGTACAAACTGCGCAGCCAGAACATGAACTTCATTATTTACCCCCGGCCTTTAATCAATGAAAACAAGTGGCGGGCCAGCCGCTATGGTATTGATGGTACATTGATTGATTTTGGAAAGGAGGCCGAGGTTAATACCAGGGCACTTATTTATGAATTGCTCGACTTTGTAGATGATGTGCTGGACCCTCTCGGTTCAAGACATTCAGTAGACTACATCAGAACCATGCTTGAAAATGGCACCGGCGCCGACAGGCAATTGAAAGTTTTTGAAGCCACCGGCGGCAATATGGCCAAAGTGGTAGAGTATGTTGAAGACAGTTTTCTGCACTAAACCTTCAGGGGTGGTTAATCGATTTTTTTGAGGCAATCAAAATCAGCGATACCGGCTGCCTGCTTGCCGGGTGAATGGGTTCATGAAGCGAATCCAACCTCCAGCCGGCGCTATCCACCACTTTCAGCCAGCCGCCAATAGTGCGGTAATACCAATAATACGGATGAGTAAACCGCCGAATAAGTCCCGACCATGTTTCGAGCCTCCAACCATCGCAATAAGGTTCGTTGTTTTTAAGTACCTGGAAAGGGTGCAGCGTTTGTATGAATAATTTTCCGCGTGGCTTCACCCAATGAATGGCGTTGTGCAGCAAGGTTTCGGTTTCATGATCATCGTACAGGCAAAAATTGAAAACCACTGCGCAATACGGCATGCCTGTCAGCACTTCCTGGCGGTTCATTTCCTCAAAGCTCATTACCTCAAAATGTCCCGGTCCTTTCAGCCGTGCTTCGTGAATCAGCTCGGGCGAACCATCGATGCCAAAGGTTTCAATATGCTGCGACTGCAGTGACCTGCACAGCCAGCCTTCACCACAGCCGGCATCCAACACAATTTGGGGATGCTGTACCAAAACAGCCTGCAAAATGGCCTGCTCAGTTACCAGTTGCCGGCTTTCTAACTCATGATTGGCCAGTGTTTCCACCCATTGCCTGGCATTTGCACACCATGATTCAAGAATTTCACTCCCCATTGCCATCAAGATTACCTCGTTAAGTTACACTAATAAAATGCCAGCTAAAAGTTCTTTGGCTGCCGATGTCGCACGCTGGTCAAACAAACCAGCCCACCAGCTTTTCCACAAAACAACATTGAGCTTCATTGGTTACTCCAGCTATTTGGCGGAATCTCTACTTTTGAAAATTCTAAGAATTGAGAATGGTCAGAATAGCGATATTGGATTTATACGAAGGATTTGCAAACCAGGGTATGCGTTGTATCCGCGAAATCATCAATGGTTTTGCCGACCTCAACCATGTGAACATAGAACTGAAGGAATTTGATGTAAGGCTGCGGCACGAAGTGCCTGATGAGGATTTTGACATTTACATCAGTTCCGGCGGCCCGGGCAGCCCGTTAGAAAGTGAAGGTTCAGAATGGGAGAAATATTATTTCGGATGGCTGAAAACCATTGAAGAGTGGAACGCCCATCCCGACAACTATCCCAAAAAACATGTGTTTTTCATTTGCCACAGCTTTCAACTTGCCTGCCGGCATTATGGCGTTGCCAATGTGTGCAAACGAAAGTCCACATCCTTTGGCGTATTCCCTGTACACATGCTGATGGGGGGCGAACAGGAGCCTGTATTCCAGGGACTTCGCGACCCCTTTTATTGTGTAGACAGTCGTGATTTCCAGGTGATTCAACCCAATCATCAGCGGCTTAAAGAAATGGGTGCAACCATTCTTTGCATTGAAAAGGCCAGGCCGCATGTCCCCCTGGAAAGAGCAGTAATGGCCATCAGGTTCAATGAATATTTTGTAGGCACACAATTTCATCCGGAGGCTGATGCCGTTGGTATGAGCATGTATCTGCAAACAGCAGAAAGAAAGAAAACAGTCATTGAAAATCATGGTGAGGAAAAATGGCGTAGTATGATTCATCACCTCGGCGATCCGGATAAAATCATGTACACCTATAACCATGTGCTTCCCAACTTTCTGTACGTTGCTTTTGAGCAATTACAGTCGGTTTCAGTACAATAATTTTAATGCCTGAGGTTGTCGGCTTTCATCCTATTTTTGTGGCCGCCCAACCAACCAACATTAAGTTGGAATCAAACCATGAAAATAGCCTGGTGGAAAATTTTATCGGTTGTTTGCCTGCTGTACGCTGTAGTTGCCGGCTTTTTATTGCCGGTACCAGCCAGGCCAATCGTGAATGAAAGTATCCGCAACCTTTATTACCACGTGCCAATGTGGTTTGGCATGCTGGTATTGATGACCGTTTCTGTTGTTTATTCCATACTGCACCTGCGTAGCAGCAATTTGAAATATGATATTCAGAGTAGCCGGTTTGCTGCCACAGGCATGGTGATGGGATTGCTTGGAATAACTACTGGTTCCATTTGGGCCACCTTTACCTGGGGCCAGCCTTGGAGCAACGACATCAAGCAAATACTTGCTGCTATTGCATTGCTCATTTATGCAGCCTATTTCATTTTGCGTTCCTCCATCGATGATATAGATAAGAAAGCAAGGGTAAGTGCCATCTACAGCATCTTCGCTTACACCATGCTTTTTCCTACGCTTTTCATCATTCCCCGCATGTACGAAAGCCTTCACCCCGGCGGTGAGGGCAATCCCGCCATGAGCCAACATGATATTGACCCGCTGATGCGTATTATCTTCTGGCCGGCGGTGCTGGGTTGGACCCTGCTGGGCACCTGGATTTCAACATTATATATCCGTTTACAATTCATAAAAGACAGGGGCATTCTCAATGATTAAACCAATCAAAAAAATTGCCTGGTTAATGCCGGCATTGCTTTTATCTCAAAAGATTTTTGCGCAAGCTGCCGATAGTGTAATGAACAAACCGGTTGAAATGGCCGGCCTCATGCGCAGCAACGGAAAAATCTATGTAGTAGTTGCAGTATTGGTTACCATACTCGCAGGTCTCGCCATATACCTGCTTCGCCTCGACAATAAGATTTCAAAGCTTGAAAAAGATTTGAAACCCTGATTTACGTTACTATTTGTCCGGCTGCTATGCCGGATTTTTGCTGATTCAACGATTGTTTAACCAAACAAAATTTTATGTCTGCCGAGTACAGTTTTTTTGACAGCGTGAGTTCCAGTTTTGACAAAGCTGCGAGCTTCACCAAATGGGACCCAGGTATTCTTGAACAAATCAAAGCCTGCAACTCTGTGTACAGGATGAAGTTTCCTGTAAAAATGGATGATGGTCGAATTGAAGTGATTGAAGCATACCGTGTACAGCACAGCCACCACAAAACTCCTTGTAAGGGTGGCATCAGGTATGCATGGGAAGTAAACCAGGACGAAGTGATGGCACTTGCAGCACTCATGACTTACAAGTGCGCTATTGTTAATGTGCCATTCGGAGGCGGAAAGGGCGGTATTAAAATCAATCCTTTCAAGCTATCGGCTTACGAACTCGAAAAAATTACCCGCCGCTATACTTCAGAATTGGTGAAGAAAAATTTCATAGGCCCCGGCACCGATGTACCGGCTCCTGACTATGGAACGGGTGAAAGAGAAATGGCCTGGATGGCTGATACCTATACAACCCTGCGGCCGGGCGAAGTTGATGGACTAGCCTGCGTTACAGGCAAACCTGTTAGCCAGGGCGGTGTTCGTGGAAGAAAAGAGGCAACCGGCCTTGGAGTTTACTACGGCATCCGCGAAGTTTGCAACATGCACGAAGTGATGGACAAACTCGGTATGGAACTTGGCATAGAAGGCAAGACTGTTGTAGTGCAGGGCCTTGGAAATGTAGGTTACTTCAGTGCCAAATTCTTCAGGGAGTTGGGCAAATCAAAAGTGATAGCCATTGCCGAATACGAAGGCGCTATTTACAATGCCGATGGACTGAATGAAGATGAAGTTTTCCAACATAGAAAGAAAACCGGCAGCATCCTCAATTTCCCCGGAGCTACCAATATTGCAAACACCAGCGAAGCGCTGGAACTGGAATGCGATATCCTGATTCCTGCAGCATTGGAAAATGTGATTAATGCTTCAAACGCCGACCGCATCAAGGCAAAAATTATTGCCGAAGCTGCCAACGGCCCTTGTACGCCAGATGCCGATGAAGTGTTTACAAAAAAAGGGATACTGGTAGTACCAGACATGTATCTGAATGCAGGTGGCGTTACGGTTTCCTATTTCGAATGGTTGAAAAACCTGAGCCACGTAAGGTATGGCCGTTTGGAAAAACGCTTTACCGAAAACCTGGCCGGGCGCATGCTTGCGCAAATTGAAGGCCTCACAGGCAAGCAGGTTCCTGAAGGTGAAAAAAGCTTTATCACCCACGGTGCCGATGAAATAGACCTGGTGCACAGCGGCCTGGAAGAAACCATGGCGCAGGCAACACGCGAAGTAATGGATGTATGGCATGCCAACCCAGGCATTCCAGACATGCGTACAGCCGCCTACGTTGTTGCCATCAACAAAGTGGCCACCAGCTACTCAGAACTGGGCATTTTTCCATAAGTCTTTTGGAAACATTTTATACGGAAAGGTTGCAGCTACTGCAACCTTTTTTTATGCATGCTTCGGTAATTGTTCAACAGGTTCCAGCCTGTTATTCAGCAATTGCCATGCGTAGGTATAATGTCCGTTTGAAATCATCAACACCTGGCCCGACAATTTGCTGTAATAGGAAAGTGCCTGCTGAATTACCTTTTCTGAAAGTGGCACCTCCATAGCCTTGCATTCGGCCAACAACCAGGGTTTGTGCGTTTTGTCGAACACAACAATATCAAAACGTTTTCGCAACTCACCCACAGTTATTTCCTTTTCTATTGCAATGAATGAAGCGGGAATTTGCTGCACTTTGATGAGCCAGTTGATAAGATTTTGACGCACCCATTCTTCCGGCGTAAGGCGCACCCATTTGCGACGCAGTTTATCAAAAATTTCATCACCCACTGCGCCATTCCTTATGTTGAAATCAGGCTCCGGAAATTCAACTTTCAGCATCTGCCAAATGTATTGATTACTTTTACCAATTACCTTTTTTGAAAGGCTGCATCAAATCAATACGAATGAAAACAAAAACTGAAATAGTAAACAACTGGCTGCCACGTTATACAGGAGAAAAGCTGGAGAATTTTGGAGAATATATACTGCTGACCAATTTCGCAAACTATGTTGACCTTTTTGCAAAATGGAATAAAGTGAAAGTGATTGGCAGCGACAGGCCGATGCAATGTGCCACAGCCAACAACATTACCATCATCAATTTTGGCATGGGCAGCCCGGGCGCAGCCACCATCATGGATTTACTTTCTGCTATTGAGCCAAAAGCAGTTTTGTTCCTGGGCAAATGTGGCGGACTGAAAAAGCGCAACAAAATTGGCGACCTCATTCTTCCCATTGCAGCTATCCGTGGTGAGGGTACATCCAATGACTATTTTCCTCCGGAAGTGCCGGCGCTGCCTGCATTTGCCTTGCAGAAAGCCGTTTCAACCACCATCCGCGAATTTGCGGTTGATTATTGGACAGGCACCTGCTACACTACCAACCGACGTGTTTGGGAACATGATGAACCCTTTAAAGCATACCTCGAAAAAATAAGGGCATACGCTATTGATATGGAAACCGCCACCATTTTTACTGTAGGTTTTTACAACAAAATTCCAACTGGTGCATTGCTCCTGGTAAGCGACCAGCCTATGATTCCGGAAGGAATCAAAACCGAAGCCTCGGATAAAAAGGTGACGACAAAATTTGTAGAGACACATTTAAAAATCGGCATTCAATCGCTGAAACAACTAATCAATAACGGTGATACAGTAAGGCACCTGAAGTTTTAATATTCATGACAGCCAACAGGCATATTGCAAAAATTTGCCAACATTGCCTCAAACAGCCTTCCGCCACATTACCTTTGCGCTCCATCGGACAATTCATTTTGTTCATTTGATAACCTTCTGGCGCCGTAAGGCCAGTTGGGATTCAGGAAATTATTGTGTTTCCTTCCCCATCTTGCAGGTGCAGTTTGTTATCATCATTTGTAAACATTTACTGAAACCTGTATGAAACTTTCGCAGTTCAAGTTCGACCTCCCGCTCAACCTTATTGCGCAAAATCCCCTGAAGCGCAGAGAAGACAGCCGCATGATGGTGATTAACCGTAAAACCGGCAACATGGAAGACCGCTTCTTCTATGAAATCATGGACTTCTTTGATGACAAGGATGTTTTTGTAGTAAACAATACCAAGGTATTTCCGGCCCGCATGTATGGCCGCAAGGAAAAAACAGGTGCCAAAATTGAAGTATTCCTGCTTCGCGAACTCAACAAGCCCAACAGGCTTTGGGATGTGATTGTGGATCCTGCCAGAAAAATAAGGGTAGGTAACAAGCTCTATTTCGGTGAGAACGATGAACTGGTTGCAGAAGTAATTGATAATACTACCAGCCGAGGACGTACCATTAAATTTCTGTGGGATGGAACTGATGATGAGTTCCGCCAGATGCTCGATTTTTTGGGTGAAACACCATTGCCAAAGTACATCAAGCGCAAGCCCGACGAAACTGATAAGGAACGTTACCAGACTGTTTACGCAAAGTACGAAGGCGCTGTAGCCGCTCCTACTGCCGGCCTGCATTTCAGCCGAGAGTTGATCAAGCGTTGCGAAATCAAAGGCATCCGTTTTGCTGAAATTACGCTGCATACCGGCCTCGGAACTTTCCGCCCTATAGAAGTGGAAGACCTGAGCAAGCACAAAATGGATGCAGAGTACTATCGCATTGATGAAACCGCTTGCCGCATTGTGAACAAAGCGAAAACTGAAAACCATCGCATTTGTTCCATTGGCACTACCACCATGCGTGGATTGGAAACAAGCTTCACTGCAGAAAAACTGCTGAAGCCTTCAGAAGGCTGGACCAACATGTTCATTCATCCGCCTTACGAATTCAATATTGCCGACGCCCTGGTTACCAATTTCCATTTGCCCAAAACCAGCCTGCTCATTATGGCTTGTGCCTTTGCCGGCTACGACCTGATGATGGAAGCTTACAAAAAAGCAATAAGAGACAAATACCGTTTCTTCACTTATGGCGATGCCATGCTGATTATCTAACACGATAGAATTTCTTCACATAAAAGAAAGGCTGGTATTCATTTACCAGCCTTTTTTTATGCGCCTATTTCCTGTTTTAACCTCAGGTTTTTATCTCGTTGGTGGTGGACCCGCTAAAGAAAGATCGGATATTGCCAAGGGTAGTTTGCGCTATTTGTGATATGGCCTCTTGTGTAAAGAATGCCTGGTGCGCAGTAATCAGTACGTTTGGAAAACTCATCAGGCGCTGAATGTCATCATCCTGGATGATATCGCCGCTGAGGTCGCGGAAAAAGAGCTTTTCTTCCTGTTCGTACACATCAATGCCTAATGCGCCCAATTGTCCCTTTTTCAGTCCATGAATTGCCGCCTTCGTATCTATCAATCCACCGCGGCTGGTATTAATGAGCATCACTCCTTTTTTCATATTTGCCAGCGATTCGGCATTTATCAAATGGCGCGTTGCATCATTCAGCGGGCAGTGCAGCGATATGACGTCGGCAGCTGCAAACAGGCTGCTGATGTCGGTGTATTCAACGCCCATGGCTTCCAGTTCTTTGTTGGCAATTAAATCGAATGCAAGTATGCGGCAGCCAAAGCCGGTCATGATTTTACTGAAAGCAATGCCGATATTGCCCGTGCCTACCACTCCTACAGTTTTGCCACGCAGGTCGAAGCCAAGCAATCCATTGAGCGAAAAATTCTGCTCTCGCACCCGGTTGTAAGCCTTGTGTGTTTTTCGGTTCAACGTCATAATCAGGGCAACTGCATGTTCTGCCACGGCTTCAGGCGAGTAGGCAGGCACACGTACCACCTTAATGCCATGAGTTGCCGCTGCAGCAAGGTCAACATTGTTGAAGCCTGCACAGCGCAGCGCAATGAGCCTGACACCGACAGCAGCAAGCTTTTCAATAATGCCTGCATGGCAATGGTCATTTACAAAAATGCAAACCACTTCAGCGCCTTCGGCAAGTTGAGCTGTGTGGCTGCGCAATTGGGCATCAAGGAATTCGATTTCATAACCGAAATCAGTGTTCTGTTTTTCAAAAAAAGTGATGTCGTAAGGTTTTGAACTATAGAAAACAATTTTTGGCATAGGATGATTTTGGAGATTGCAATTTAAAACAACACAACAGGACGAAGCGATTCATTTATTGCTGCAGCAAACAACTATTTACCCACATACATGCCGTGCTGTTGCATAAGGCCATTTCCTGCCCGGCACCGATATTTGTTTTATTGTAATTTTTCGCCGTGAAATATTTCCTACGCATTACACTCCTTTTCTTATCCACCTGCAACGTCTTGTTTGCCCAAAACAAGGATGCAAACTACTGGCAGCAAAAAGCTGACTACGATATACACGTAGCGCTCAACGACACATTTCATACACTTGATGGTGAAGTAACCATTGCATACACCAACCATTCGCCAGACACACTGCGATTCCTTTGGATACACCTGTGGCCCAATGCATACAAAAACGACAAGACTGCGTTTTCAGAACAATTTTTGCTTGAAAGGCATACAAAATTCTATTTCTCCTCGTCACAACAAAAAGGATATATCAATCGAATCAATTTCACCGCCAATGGCAAACCGGCTGCTACCGAAGACCACCCTGCTTATATTGACGTAACCAAACTGATATTGCCTGAACCGCTTGCTCCCGGCAAACAGGTAGTGCTGCACACTCCATTCCATGTGCAGTTGCCCGAAATGTTTTCCCGTTCGGGCCATCACGGGCAGTACTATGCAGTGGCACAATGGTTTCCTAAGGTGGCTGTGTACGACAGGCAGGGATGGCATCCAATGCCTTACCTCTCCGCCGGTGAGTTCTATGCTGATTTCGGAAACTATAATGTGGCCATTACCCTTCCGGATAACTATGCGGTGGCTGCCACAGGCGAATTGCAGAATGAAGGCGAAAAACAATGGTTGAAAAAAAGAACAAAGCCCATCATTGTTGAATCTGACAAGCCTGAAAAAAAGGAACTTTTCAGAACTAAGCCCATAGTGAAAAATCCCACACCGGCATCTTCGAAAAAGAAAAAAACACTTCACTACAGGGCTGATAATGTAATTGACTTTGCCTGGTTTGCTGACAAACGTTTTGTAGTAAAATTTGACACCGTCAATATTGACAACAAGACTATTGAAGTGTGGAATTATCAATTGCCAACGGATGAAAAAAACTGGACACAAAGCATTCAATACTCAAAACGGGCACTGAAGTTTTATTCATCTCAATTGGGCCCTTACCCTTATCCGCAGGTGAGTGTGGTAGCTTCGCCACTCAGCGAAGCAGACGGCATGGAGTATCCTATGGTGACTTTACTCAATGACAAGTCCGGGCTAAGATCCATCCTCGACATTCTGATTGCGCATGAAATAGGACACAACTGGCTGCAGGCAATTGTTGCTACAAATGAAAGAGACCATGCATGGATGGATGAAGGCATCAACACCTATTACGAACAGCTGTATCACCAATTGTATTACGAAAGCGGGCAGGAAGCAAAGAAGCCCTCCATTGCCAGCAAGGTTCCGGACAATTTGATGGAACCGATGCTGGACCTCCTGTATTCGAAGAATATTGATGTACCTATTGAATCTGCAGCTGACACGGTGCTGCCTGCAGTTTACTACCCGGTAGCTTACGAGAAAACCGGCCAGTGGATGAAAAGGCTGGAATCACAGTTGGGTAAAGAAAAAATGCAGCATTTCATGCATGATTACTACAACCAATGGAAATTCAAACACCCCAACCCTGATGACTTCCGTCTCCTTGCCGAGCAATCAAACGGAGCAGGCCTTGACGAGCAGTTCAGCCTTTTGCACAAAAAGGGACCCATGCCGCCCGCTGTTCAGAAAAAAACCAAAATAACAGGTCTCTTCAACCTTGGCAATACAAAGACTACAAAATACATTGGCATTGCCCCGTCCTTTGGCTACAACAATTACGACAAGTTTGAACTGGGACTGCTCATTCATAACTACAACATCCCTGAAAACAAATTTCAGTTTGTGGCGACTCCCATGTTTGGCACGGGTAGTAAACAACTGGTAGGTTATGGCCGGCTCTCTTACCATTGGAACAGCAACGGAAAAATAAGCCGTACTGAAATTTACTCCGGTATGGCGAAGTTCAATTTCAATGATGGAGCTGACATGGACAATAATCAACTCCTTACATCATTTACAAAATTCACTCCCGGCATAAAAATTGACCTGAGAAAACGCAATACCTTATCAACCCTGCAGCATTGGATTGATTTCAAAACCTATTTCATTTCGGAACAACAGTTGAAATCGGAAAGTCCTGCACCGCCGGGTGATACCGTGTTTTATTCGGTGCGCAACGGAAGCGCTACTACTGTGATACCACAGCTTACCATTGGCTGGAACGATAGCCGCGAATTACATCCATGGAGTATTGAGGTAGGGGTACAGCAGGTAAATCAAATAGTGCGAACCACATTCAACGGTAACTATTTCCTCAACTACAACAAATCGGGCAAAGGTTTTGCCGTTAGGCTGTTTGCAGGAAAGATTTTTTATACTGTTGAAAAGACGGCGCAGGTTCGCAGCGACAACAGCCGTTACCATTTTACCATGCAGGGACCAAATGGTTGGCAGGATTACACCTATTCGGATCCCTTCATGGAGCGCAACCAGGCAACCTCCCTGCCCGGACGGCAAATCATGATGCGTGATGGTGGCTTTAAATACCGCAGCGATTATAGTTCTGTAGTACCCGGCCTTAAAACAACAGGCGTTGACTATTTCGACAATTGGTTGCTTGCTATCAATACGCAAATTGATATCCCCGATAAAATCAACCCGCTTTCTATTCTTCCGTTTGATGCACCACTCCGAGTTTTTGCCGATGTAGGCACATCAGCATCGCCGTGGCAATCTGGTAGCGTCCAGGCAAAGTTTTTGTACAGTATCGGCTTTCACCTGCCCATCCTGAAAGTGTTGCACGTGTACTATCCTATTATTCAGAGCAAAGAATTCAAGGAACCCAACAGTGTGAACGACCCATTCAAAGCAGGTGGACCATCCTGGTGGCAGAAGTACCTTACTTTCAGCCTCGATATCCAAAGCCTGAAACCAAAAGTGGAAGGCATTCAAATTTTCTAACATGATTGGCGCTGCAGATATCATTCACCTTGGTCACCCGCAAATTGACAAGGCAAAATGGGATGCATCCATTGCTTCATCTTCCTGCCCGCTCATCTACGCCAACAGTCGTTACCTTGACGCCATGAGCCCGGGCTGGGATGCACTGATGGTAGGTGATTACCAAGTAATAATGCCGCTCACCTGGCGCAGCAAATTGGGGATTCAATACCTGTGTCAACCGGCATTCAGCCAGCAATTAGGTGTATTCAGCAAAACACATGTGAGTAAAGAAACAGCAGATGCATTCATGAAGAAAGTTTCCATGGAATACAAATTCGTTGAAATTTTTCTCAATTATGGAAACGAAAGCAGCAATTACCAATCGCAGCATGTAAACCTTGTGCTTTCACTGCAACAGGATTATGAAACCATTGCCAAAGGTTTCAGAAATAAACTTCCCAACAGCCTTAAACGATCAGAGAAATTTCATTTACAATATTCTTCATCAGATAATGTAGCTGAAGCTGTTTCTATTTATCAAAAATCATATCAGAACAGGATGGGTGCAAGAAGTGAAGATTATGACTCCTTCACGAAACTTGCTACTCAGTTAATGCAATCGGGCGAAGGCTTTATTCGAAAAGTGAATCTTTCATCGGGAGAACTGCTGGCCATTGGCTTTTTTGCAAAAGACAAACACCGCATCTACAATCTCACTTCCACTACCCTTCCCAACGGGCGCACATTAGAGGCTAATCATTTTCTGTTCGATCAACTCATCAGGGAATTCAGTGGCAGCGGGCTGCTGCTCGATTGCGAAGGATCGGACCTGCAGGGCATCGCAAGGTTTTACCAAAAATTCGGCGCTGTCAACCAACCGTATTTTTTCTGGAAAAGCAACAGGCTTCCTGCTATACTGCGTTGGTGGAAGCGGTGATGCGTTGCAGCAAAATCTGTTCGGCAATGGCAATGTCAACAGGCTGTGTAATCTTGATATTGGTTTCTTCGCCTTCCATCAGATGCAAATCAATGCCGAATGCTTCCACCACTGTGGCTTCATCAGTAAACTTTTCCTTGAACTCTATGCTATTCATGGCAGGCAGCAAAATTTTGCTATGAAAAGTCTGCGGTGTTTGTACAGCTCGCAGTTTGTTTCTGTCGAGTGCCTCGCTACCTGTTTCGGTGAGCAAACGAACACTGTCCTTCACGGCTACAGTTGGAATGGCAGATCCCTTCAGAACAGCCGAGTCATAGCAATACCTGATGAGTTCTGGTGACACCAAACAACGAACGCCATCGTGCACAAAAATGATGCTCTCTTCTGTAGTCAATGCTACACCATTACGAACCGAATGAAACCGCGTTTCTCCCCCTTCGGTAAAAACAAATCTTGCAGGGTTGAAATATGCATCCACTATTTCGCGGCCCTTTTCAATATGCTCATCAGGCAACACGAGTATGATGGTCAGGTCATCGAATGCATCGAGAAAAGCCTTCAAAGTATAATAAAGCACAGGCTTGCCGAGCAACAACATAAACTGTTTTGGCAAGTCGCTATTCATGCGTTTGCCCACTCCACCTGCAACAATTACTGCAAATTTTTTCATAGGTTTCTTTCTGTATTCCTGAATGGATTATTGATGAGTCCATTGCGAAAATAACTATCCGGAAATATACTTTACACATTGATAATAAAAGGATAACGGTAAATTGCCCGCTGAATTTTCACCATCAATTCCGGAAAATGAAAACCAGCTTGTTTTCACTAATCATGGCGGTTTCCTTGGCAATGGCCTGCCAGTCTGAAACCAAAGAGCCACACAATGCAGCTGAACAAAAGGCAGTTTCAAAGGAAGACAGTCTTTACAACAAAGCTATTGCCATGCACGATGAGGCAATGCCAAAAATGGGCAAGCTTATTGGCTACGAGAAACTTGTGCAGCAGCAAATTGATTCCATCGGTCAACGAAAGAAGCAAACGCCCGATGATAAAACAACCCTCACCAAACTTACGGCCCTGCTTGCTCAACTAAAGGCCGCCGAAACCGGCATGAACGCCTGGATGGAAGGCTTTGACCCCGACCCGAAAATGAAAGATTCGGCTGAACGAGAAGCCTATTTTGCTAGGCAGGCAGCCGGCGCTCAAAAAATGCGGAATGATTTGTTTGTTGCGCTGGATAGTGCAGCTTCCATCACGGGGAAGTAGCTACGGCTAGGCTGTTCCTGAAAAAAAACTCAGTTCGGCAGAAAGGTTCAGGAAAGGAAATTCCTGCTGCAAGGCTTGTGTCTTTTCCATTGCCTGCCGAAGGAATTTTTGATGCTGCAGCGAAGCGCTATGATGCGCCCTGTGCTGAAAGGCAAGCCTGATGGGCTCCAGCCTTTCAATGATAGCAAGACTCCGTGGATTGATACAAGCCTGTGCAAATTTTTCCCATACATAAGTGGTGGCAGCATAGTTAGGATGCACAAGGTCTTCAGCGTAAAAACGATAGTCTCGCAGGTCGTCAATAATCAGTTCATAAGCAGGAAAATAAAAA
>JBBIOQ010000058.1:19847-24899 GCA_037443285.1 Sphingobacteriales bacterium
GCTTGCAGCATTTGAGCCACTGCATTGTGCAGCAATCCTTTGCTGCGGTTGTTTTCAACCAATCCTTCGCGGTAATGCCGCACCGGGCTGATGGTAAAAATGATGCCGATATTTTCATTGAATGAGCGCAGCAATTGCACCATAGAATTCAAAGCATCACAGGTTTCATTGTATGAAAGTAACCTGTGTTTGAAATGATTGGCAGGCACTTTGTGGCAATTGGCCACTACCCTGTTTATTGAACCTCCAAACTCATGGCTGTTTAATTCATACACAAATGCAGAACCCAATGTGATAATGATCCACTTTGCATGCTTCAGAAAATGATGCGCTGCATTGATTGCTGTATTCATTTCCTGCAGACACACTTCGGCATCCGGTCCGGAAAATTTCCCGTGAAAATCCCAACTCGTCCACAATTCATTATGAAAAAATAAATCAGATTCTGCGTATTGCTTATTTGCCACCCAGGTTTCAATGGACTGCAAAATGCTGACAGGATTGAAGAGAATGCCGTTGGGATTTTCCTGGACGTTGAACTTGCTGAGGGCAAGTTTATGACCGATGTGTTCGGTAAAACAACTACCGGTGAGCATCACAGTATCGGTAATGTCCAACTGCTTTTCAAATGGCTTTATATCAAGTTCTAACCTGAATTTCACTCCGTGTTGTTTGTTGAAGAATTCGAAATTGTTTTATACAAAAACAGAAGTCGACATTTCGATTGATTCATGCAATGCCGGCATGTTCAAACCTGGCAGCATTTCTTTCTTACCAAAATAATCAATCATCCATGCCGTGTCCAAATTGCCTACCAAATCATTACCAGCCATAGGACAACCACCGTATCCTTTCAACGCACCATCAAAACGGCTGCAGCCGGCCTTCCAGGCGGCTTCCAATTTTTCTAGCCTGTTTTGTGCTGTGCTATGCAAATGCACACCAATTTCCAAAGCAGGAAATGCAGCAACCACCGATTGAGTCACACGTTGCACCAAATCAGCAGAGGCAATACCCACCGTATCAGCCAAGGAAACAATCCTGATGCCTTCTGTCTGCAGTTTGCCTACCCATTCCGTTACCAATGCTTCGCTGTATGCATCGCCGTAAGGATTTCCAAAGCCCATGGAGATGTAGACCACTAACTCCTTTGCACCTTGCACACACTTATCGCGGATAGCCAGCACCCGTTGCCAGCTTTCGTCAATGGTGCTGTTGGCATTGCGCATTTGAAAAGTGGGCGAAATGCTGAATGGATAACCGAGATAATGAATGCTATTGTACTGAAGCGCATCCTGTGAACCTCTTTCATTGGCAACAATGGCCAGCAGCTTTGTTTGTGTATCCAACAGGTTCAACTGCCTGGCCACTTCATGGCTGTCGGCCATTTGTGGAATGGCTTTTGGCGAAACAAAACTCAGGCAATCCAGCGTGTCGAATCCCACCTGCAAAAGTTGTTGCAGGTATTTCACTTTAGCTGTAGTGGGTATCAAATGCGGCCAACCCTGCATGGCATCTCGCGGACATTCAATAAGTTTCACCGGCTTCATTGCGGGCCTCTTTGTTTCATGGCTTCATACAAAATCATGCCTGCCGCCACTGACACATTCAACGATTCAAATTTTCCACGCATCGGTATTTTAAAGACGTTATCGCAGATTTTCATCAGGCCGGTAAACACGCCTTTGTCTTCGCTGCCCATCACTATTGCGCAAGGTTCATGGAGTTCCATTTCATGCAGCATTTTTTTGGCTGTCATTTCACTGGCAAATACTTTGATGCCATTCAGGTGCATGGTATCAACAGCCTTCATCAAACTGTTTACCCGGCAGATGTGCAGTCGTTCCAGGGCGCCGGCGCTTGCTTTCATGGCATCTTCGCCCAAAGCCGCTACACCCTTATCGGGAATGATGATGGCCTGTGCACCACAGCAAACAGCAGTGCGAGCGATGGCGCCAATGTTTCGCACATCGGTTACCCCATCCAGCACCAGGAACAATGGCACTTCGCCTGATGCATTCAAAAAATCAATCACCTCCTGCAAATCCATGTAATGAACGGCAGCCTTGAAAGCCACTACGCCCTGGTGCTGCACGTTGGTGAGTTGATTCAATTTTTCAATAGGCACAAACTGGACAGGCACATTAAACTTCTTCGCCAGTTCACGAATGGTTTGAACATGCTCGCCGGTGGCGTTTTTGAACAACAGGATTTTATCTACCCCCGTACCGGCCTGCAGCGCTTCAATCACAGGGTTTCTGCCTGCTATGATATTTTTTGTTTTGATGAACATTTGCAAAGTCGTTTTCTTCAATTGCCGTGAAAGATTTATGAGCCATGCAGAAAAAGCGATGAGCAATAAAATGCCTGCAAGCACAAATTTCGCAAGAAATAACATTTATGCAGCCATAAAGAAACACCTGCATTTTCCGCAAGAAGCATTTCTTATATGACCAACTATGGGCCTTATTTGCTGGTTAACAACAATTTAATACACTGAAACAATTGAGAAGCAATTCATCTCAGAAAGGTGCTTTAAGAATTTGGGCATAAATGTCATTCCAGACAAGCCAAGGTCAAACTCAACCTTTGCTCTCCCTTCCAATGCTGATGTTTTCCATTTATGTACGGGGTCGATTTTCCCATTCGATTTGTCAGCACGGTGGTTATACTCTTCAGCAAAACCATCTATTTCATGTGCAATGGTATTTATGGGAACCCCGCAGCCTGATTTCAATTCTGCTTCAACCACCAAATCAATTTGAAGGCTTTCAACTCTTAGCTCATAGGAGAGGTTATTCAAATTAAACGGATTATTGTATTTGGGGTACAAATACTTTCTGACTAACAGAGGATCTATTCCCTCAATCCAGAACTCAATATCTGCACAATCAATATTTTCATCACCCATATTGTATACAATACCACTTTTTGACCTCCAACAAACTTTGACAAATAAGTAATTGTAATTAATGAATATAGATGTTTCAAATGACGAAACTAAACCATAGCTAAGGTTAATGATGCTCGGAATCAACACGACTTTGCTATTCGGCAATTTTATTCCAGTTGCTTTTGTAAAAAAGTCGCGAAATTGAGTCTCCGCACAATCTAAATAATTTGGAGAAATACGCATTTTGAATATTCTTAATGTATATTCAATTATCGATTTTTGTTCCTCTTTAGAACAATAAAAATAGTTTAACCCCATAATGTCTAAAGTTGGCTTCCAATTCTGGCTATTAGTATTGCTAAATCTACAGCGGCGGAATTTTCCCAAATCATCGTACCGCTTGTTAGTATATCACTTACAATCATCCCGACAATTATAGAAGCAGCTGTTGCTACTCCATTTTCCATTATCCATTGCCTCAAGTTTGCATTTTCATTCATTCGTTTTCTTCAATTGCCGTGAAAGATTTATGAGCCATGCAGAAAAAGCGATGAGCAATAAAATGCCTGCAAGCACAAATTTCGTCCAAACCATCCAATACACCAGTGCGGGTGAAAATGCAGGAATCATTGCATGCATCCAGCAAAGCATGAAAACATTTTCGATGGTATCCAACATGCCAGGTATGAAGGCGAAAAGGATGATTGGTTCAAATATTGCTACCCGGCCCTTGCTCTTTTTGCTGCTCAGAAAAAGCACAGCGGTGAAAAAAAATGAGGTGTAGGCAGCAATGAATGCAAAATCGAGCACCGTATTCCAAACAGGTACCGGCCATACCAATTGCCATGATTGCAGCACTTCCTGCACCCTTGCTGGTGTATGCGCAAACTCCAGGTCGATGATGCCTTTTGACGCAACAGTGTTTTTAAGTGGCCTGCCTTGCCAGCTCATGGCAAACATCATTGTAAGCGCTGCAATGCCTGCTACAAAGAACTTCCTGTTGACCGGCTTATTCATTTTTGAAATGTAAGGCATTGCGCCAGAAACAACAAAGCCCTCGCAATTGCTGCAAGGGCCTGTTTCAATTTGCTGATTGAATTATTTGATTTTGAAAGCCTTTTTCACCTTAGGTACATAGTCCAGTTTTTCCCAGGTAAAGAGTTCCACTTTCTTCTTAATGGTTTTTCCATCGGGCGACTTAAATGATTTTTCAACCACTTCGTTTTTGCGGCCCATGTGCCCATATGCTGCTGTTTCACTGTAGATGGGATTGCGCAGTTTCAAACGGCTTTCAATGAAATATGGACGCATGTCGAAAAGCGATTCCACCACTTTGCCAATTTCCCCATCTGACAGGTCAACTTTGGATGTGCCAAAAGTTTTTACATTGATGGAAGTAGGCTGGGCAACGCCAATGGCATAGGAAACCTGCACCAAAATTTCGTCGCAAACACCAGCAGCCACAAGGTTTTTAGCAATATGGCGTGTGGCATAAGCAGCGCTGCGGTCCACTTTGCTCGGGTCTTTACCGCTGAAGGCACCGCCACCATGCGCACCTTTTCCACCGTAAGTGTCCACAATAATTTTGCGGCCAGTAAGTCCGGTATCGCCGTGCGGGCCACCAATTACAAACTTGCCGGTGGGGTTAATGTGATACTTGATTTTATCGTTGAAAAGACTGGCGTATTTCTTGTACTTCGCTTTCACTCTTGGGATAAGAATGGAAACCATATCCTTTTTGATACGCTCCTGCATCTTGGCTTCGGTATCAAAATCATCGTGCTGTGTAGAAATCACAATGGTATCAATCCTTACTGGACGGTTGTTATCGTCATACTCAAGCGTCACCTGGCTTTTGGCATCGGGACGCAGGTATTTTACCTGTTTGTTTTCGCGGCGGATTACAGCCAGTTCCTGCAACAGTTTGTGTGCAAGGTCGAGTGCTAGCGGCATGTAATCATCTGTTTCGTTGGTAGCATAACCAAACATCATACCCTGGTCACCTGCTCCTTGCTCTTCTTTCTTCTTCCTGTCAACACCCTGGTTAATATCCGAAGATTGTTCATGTATTGCGGAAAGAATGCCACAGCTGTTTGCTTCGAACATGTATTCGCTTTTGGTATAACCAATTTTACGAATTACGTCGCGGGCAATATCCT
>JBBIOQ010000059.1:0-467 GCA_037443285.1 Sphingobacteriales bacterium
CTTGTTTGGAGAAGACGATTACCTGATAACAATTCCAACTGGTTATTACATGGGAACAGCAGGCAGTGCCAAATTACTGCACTATGAGAAAAACAATGCTATTATTGGATTCGAACAACTTGATGTGAAATACAATCGCCCTGATGAAGTGCTTGAAGCCCTAGGGTGTTCTGATACTTCTCTGATTCGTTCTTACAGAAAGGCATACGAAAAGCGCATTCGCAAACTTGGCATTGATTCGACTGCTTTTGAAGACGTGTATGGTATACCTGAAGCTGCAATTACAAACAGCCATACCGCTAAATTCAATCAACCCAATCAACTGTTTCCATTGCATATCACAGGTGGCGATAGTACGTATTTACTTGACCGTTTCAATGTTTGGGTGAATGATGTGCCTGTATTTGGATTGAAAGGTATTACCCTGAAAGAAAAAAAATCGAAATCAATAGACACAACAGTTGCCA
>JBBIOQ010000059.1:567-10139 GCA_037443285.1 Sphingobacteriales bacterium
ACCTGTTTGTGAATGTGGGCAAAGGAACAGGCGCCACTATCATTTCCGCCGCAGGTGGCATGCAGTATGCACAGGAAAGAGGCGATTTAAAAAATGGCGTGTTTACCTACAGCATCCTCGAAGCATTTAATCAAAACAAAACGCTCAAAGTTTCTGAATTGAAAAAAATAGTGGGTGAAAGAGTGACTGCACTAACCAATGGTTTGCAGAAGCCAACTTCACGCAACGAAACAATTAATGTGGATTGGGAACTGTGGTAAGCTAACAGTACAAACTTCTAACAGCAGGGTATTGGGATGCAGGCTCAAAAATCCTACTTTAAGGTCATGAACCATTTCAGGAGCTCTCCCCTTATTACAGTTGCGATGCTGGCAACAGCCTGCATTGCTTTTGCACAAGCACCCCGGTTGATATTGCCCATTGGCCATACCAAAGAAATTAATGTGGCTGTATTCAGCGACAATGGCAAACTGATTGCCACAGCATCCAATGATGGCTCCACCAAATTATGGGACGCTAAAACGGGCTTCCTGATCACCGACCTGAGAGACCATCCGAGCACCGTGGAGTTTGTTTCATTCAGTCATCGCTGCGATAAATTAGTCACTACCTCAGGAGATAAAACCGGAAGAATCTGGAACATTAACACAGGCACCCTGCTGGCAACCCTTACTGGCCATACCAGGTTTGTAAGGTCGGCACTGTTCAGCCACGATGATAGAAAAATTATCACTGCATCCACAGACCCTGTTGCTAAAATATGGGATGCCAATACAGGTAAGTTGCTGCTCGACCTGAAAGGCCATACAGATCAGGTAAACGCAGCAATTTTCAGTCCGGATGACAAGGCAGTAATGACAGCGTCAGATGATGGCACCGCGGCAATTTGGAATGCTGGCACAGGTGCCATCATTGCTAAGCTAATCGGGCACACAGACGAAGTGTATTCCGCTGCCTATAGCCACAACAGCAAGTGGGTGGCCACTGCATCGGCCGATGGCACCGCCAGGATTTGGGATGCAACCAACGGCAAAGCGCTGCTAGTATTGAAAGAACACCAGGGCAAAGTATATTCAGCTGTCTTCAGTAATGACGACCAATTTTTAGTGACGGCTTCTGCTGACAAGACTGTGAAAATCTGGAATGCGCAAACCGGAGCCTTGTTGCATTCCTTTAGTGACCATCAGCAGGAAGTAGTGACGGCGGTGTACAGCCCGGACAACAACTATATCATTTCCACATCGGCAGACTATGCAGTACATGTCAGAAACGCAACAACCGGCCAGCTGCTTGCAAATCACAGCAGTTGCTACACACCCATGAGTATTCATGCCGGTTACATAAGCCCGGATAGCCGTTTTTTGGTAACCATGCGAACCGACAATACATGCACTGTTTGGGACTTGAAAACAAATGAGCCGTTCGCACAACTTAATAGTCATTCCCTCGAAATGAAATCAGGAACGTTTACGCCGGCAGGCAATCGGCTCATCACCATAGCCGCAGACAGTGTTGGCAGCATCTGGAATCTGGATAAGGTTGACCTTGTTGGCAAATTGGAAAAGTATACTGATGAAAGCAGCATGGGCAGGCAAGTGGCTTTTGAAGAAAAGAAAAATTTGAAAGATTCCGCTGCCTACAAATGGGACGCATCGATTGCCGCAATTAGCACGGCTTTAAAAGGAAACTACCTGAATGACAAATTTGAACCCGCCATCAGTGCTGATGGTAAAAAGCTTGCCACCATTGGTGCCGATACTACGGTTACCATTTTTGATGCACGGAACGGCATGCAAAATTGGGTGCTGAGGGGCCATGCAGACCAGGTGCTGTCTGTTGCTTTCAGTCCCGATTCCAGGCGTCTCACCACTACTTCAATCGACCAAACTGCCAGACTCTGGGATGCCAACTCAGGCACCTTGCTGCACGAATTGAAAGGGCACAAAGCCCAGGTGAACACAGCAATGTTCAGCAACGACAACAAAAAAATTGTGACCACTTCTCTGGATGCCACAGCCAGGATTTGGGATGCCGCCACCGGGCTATTATTAGGGGTAATTGAAGAAAATACAGCCGGCATGCATTTCGCTATGTTTAGCCCCGATGACACCAAGGTACTGACCATCTCCAACCATGATACCGTGAAAGTGTGGAATGCAGGAACCGGTCATTTAGTATCGAGCCTCAAAGGCCATTCCGGCGATATATGGGCGGCCATGTTCAGCCCTGACAGCAAACAAATTATCACGGCTTCGGGCGACCATACAGCAAAAGTCTGGAATGCCGCCGATGGCAAACTACTGCTAACCTTGATTGGCCATACCTCCGATGTTAGCTTTGCCTGCTTTAGCCCTGATGGCAGCAAAATAATGACAGCCTCCATGGATGGCAGTATTCGCACATGGAATGCCGCCACCGGAAAACAATTGCAGACATGTGTACTGGAAAACAATAGCCATTACAAAAGCATTTCATTTTCAAAGAACCTGGTCTTAGCCACCAGGAACAGCGAAGCCATCTTCATGAATGCACAGACTGGTGCAAGCATCTATTCACTTTTTCCAATAGACCAAACAGATTGGCTGGCTCTTATCCCATCAGGATACTACATGTGTACACAAAATGCTGCCCGACAAATACATTACGTAAAAGGCCTGCATGTGATAACTTTTGAGCAATTGGACGTGAAATACAACCGGCCCGACAAAGTACTGGAAGGCATTGGCTCCACTGACACTGCACTGATTCGCTCTTACAAAAAAGCTTATGAAAAACGCATCAGCAAACTGGCCGTTGACACTACCTCTTTTCGTGAAAATTACAGTGTGCCCAACATAAGCTTTACCGAAGGGGATGCTATTCAGTTCGAACAATCCACTCCTTCGCTGGCACTTCGCATCAAGGGCGAGGACAGCAGTTTTCTGCTGGATCGTTTCAACGTTTGGGTAAATGATGTTCCGGTTTATGGATTAAAAGGTATTACCCTGAAAGAAAAAAAATCGAAATCAATAGACACAACAGTTGCCATTACCCTTTCGCAGGGCACCAACCGCATTGAAACTTCTGTTTTAAATGTAAACGGCACCGAAAGCTACCGCAGCCCGATGTTTGTGAAATACACACCCGCCAATCCATCAGCAGAAAAAGTCCACTTCATTGGCATTGGCATCAATGAGTTTGCCAACCCCGATTACAACCTCACCTGGAGCGTGAAAGATATTCGTGACCTGGCTGCAAAACTGAAAGAACATTATGGTGAACAGTTTTCTGTGGATACGCTTTTCGATGCCCGTGTAACCAGGGAAAATGTGCTGGCACTTAAGCAACATCTCCAAGCTTTGTCGGAAGATGACAAAGTGATTGTGGCTTACTCCGGTCATGGTGTGCTCAGCAAAGACCTCGACTATTTTCTTTCAACTTACAACATCACTTTCGAACATCCTGAAGAAAACGGATTGCCTTACGATGATTTAGAATCGTTGATGGATGGCATTCGTCCGCGGCAAAAACTCATGCTTATTGATGCATGCCACAGTGGTGAAGTAGACAAGGATGAAATTGCCAGGATTGAAACAGTAACAAAACAACTTGACAGCAGCGGCATTACTCACAAAAGCAAAATCAATATTGTGCCAAAACAAACGCTTGGCATGGCCAACAGTTTTGAGCTCATGCAAAACCTGTTTGTGAATGTGGGCAAAGGAACAGGCGCCACTATCATTTCCGCCGCAGGAGGCATGCAGTATGCGCAGGAAAGAGGCGATTTGAAAAATGGTGTATTCACCTACAGTGTTCTAGAAGCTTTCAATGCAAACAAAACACTTAGCGTTTCTCAATTGAAGAAAATAGTGGGTGAAAGAGTGACTGCACTAACCAATGGTTTGCAAAAACCAACATCACGAAACGAAACCATCAATGTGGATTGGGAAGTGTGGTAGCTTCACTCTATGATGAAATCCGGCATTGGATACCGTGTGCTTCCAGGGCATCAATGTATTGCGCAATATATTGGTCAATTTCATATCGCTTGTATTGCATTACATAACGCGGATGCGGAAGTGGTACGACTTTTTCAAACCATCCATATTGTTTATTCAGCGCATCAAAGAACTTGAAGTTCTGCCCTTCACCCACACAAAAACAAACCTCCCGGTTCAGGTTAAATTCCATTTGCCTGTTCATTGAATTAACGATGAAGGGCAACACCATTTTTTCAAGCTTTGGCTCCTCATAGTAGTTCAGGTTTTTTCCGCGGCGCACATATCCAAGCGGGCTTACTGAAGTATTGTAAACCTGCGAATAAAATGATGCAACTGAACCAAAGGCTTCTATCATTTCGTAAAAGAAAATGGAGGAAAGTTCTGGCTTGCGCACCCAATTGTGTTTAATACCGCATACATCGGTAAGACGGATAGGATCGGTGAATGGAATGCCTGTCACTCCTGCACCATAACGCCCTGGGTTGATGCCAATCATCATTGTACGCTGGTGGTCATCATCAAAATATCGCTTGTAGAACTGGGTTACTACTTTTTCCACATCGGGGTCTGCAAATGGATACAATACATCAATGCCACGTGGCAGTTTTGCCGGTGGTTCCAATGTTTTTAAAAACCCAAGAATTGCCTGGTTCCATTTCATAGAATAGCGCTGAACAGGTGCGGCCAATATTTATTGACAGGCGAATGATTGGTCACCTGAATTATAGTACTGACGATGAAACCGGGAAAATCAGTTTAACCAAACAGTGCCATTCACAAAATATTATCGTACTCAGCCATGTGATTTTATTTCCGCAAACAAACGCAATGCGTCCTCCTGCTTAAATAATTGCGTGCCCATGTTCATGGTGGCAGCGCTGCCACAGGCTACACCCAGGCAGAGTGCATCGTGCAACGACATCCCTTTTTGTAAGGCATAGGTGACACCTGCCACCATGCTGTCGCCGGCGCCCACAGTGCTCCGCTTAGGTACATCGGGCGCTGCAACAAAATGCTGTTCTTCTGCCGATACCAGCCATGCACCTTTTGGTCCCATAGAAACAACCACCACTTCTGCGTATCCATCCAATACCACCTGACGTGCAGCAAAAGGCACCTCCTCATCCTGCAGGTATTCTGTTGCCAGCATTTTGCACAACTCGCCAATATTGGGTTTTATGAGAAAGGCCTTCTTGTTTTTCAGTGCCTGCAAGGCCGGCCCCGATGTATCTACTATGCACCTGGCGCCCACAGAGTGTGCCGTCTTCACCACAAGGCCGTAAAAATAATCGGGCAGGCCCGGAGGCAGGCTGCCACTTGCTACCACATAGCTGGGCGAGAAAGACCTTAAGTGATTGATGAGCGCAATCACGGTTTCCTCCATTACTGCCAAACCCGGAAAGGTGAAACGATATTGGTTGTTGGTGGATGATTCAAGTACTACCCAGTTTTCACGGGTTTCCACCTTGGTGTCCACCGCATGAAAATCAATCTTCGCTTCATCGAGGAGGCCACAGAGCATATTGCCGTTATGTCCACCTGCAGGAAACAAAGCAATGCTGGTACAATCCAGTTTCTTCAAAGCCTTGCTCACATTAATGCCACCACCGCCGGGTTCATTCACTACCTGCGAACAGCGCAGCTTGCTTTCGGGTTTCATTTTTTCAACAGTGCTGCTCTTATCAATGCAAGGGTTCAGCGTGACGGTGATAATCATGGTTATGTGGTTTGTATGTTTTGTGTAGTCGCTATTTCTTTCAGCACGTTTTCAACGCGTAAGGCTAAATCCTCATCGGTGGTAAAACCTTTGGCCACCAGGTAAAATTTCAGTTCACTTGCCTGTATGAACACAGTAGGAAACCCGGTTACTTTCAATTGCTTGCACAAGGCAAAGTCATAGTAGGCTTTTTGCTTGTATTCATCACTGTGCAGCAACCTGTAAAATTCATCAGCGTCAATCTTGTAGCGTTCGAGTAAATGCCGGTACGCTTCATCATCGCAAAGGTCGCGGCCTTCATAGTGCAGGCTGTACTGCAGGTCGGCAGCAAAGGGTACTGCGTTATGTGGTTGCAGGTCTTTGATAATGCAAAGCGCAATTGATGGCTTTTCGCTGGAAGGATACCAGTCGCTTTCGTCGGGGTTGAAAATGTGCCAAAGGTAATCCTGGCCAAAACGGATGCCGGTAAGTTCCTCTACCTGTTTATATGCGCTTTGGATATAAGGAGCAGTTACAGAAATATGTGAAGGCTTTTCCTGTATGACCATGCCGCCGCTGAGTACTTCAAAATCGAGTTTGTCGTTGTACTCTTGCCACAAGCGCCTGATGACAGGACTGAAGCCGTAGCACCAACCACAATAAGCGTCGTAGCAATAAACAACCAGCGGTTTCACCGGCGCAATTTACTCATGCTGCTGGTAGCGGCAAATGATTAAACCAGCTATTGCAATTTGATTTACATTTCAGCAACTAAAATTTTCCAACGATGCAGGCTGTATTATATGAATTTATAGGCACCGCTATGTTGATGGTTTTTGGCAGTGGCGTGGTGGCTAATGTATTGCTGAATAAGAGCAAAGGCTCCAACGGCGGGTGGATTGTCATCGCTTTCGGGTGGGCCATTGGTGTGTTTACTGCTGTGTTCATCAGTGCTGCAAAGAGTGGCGCCCACCTAAATCCGGCCATAACGCTGGCACTCACTTTTCTCGGCCGGTTTTCGTGGAGCATGGTGCCAGCCTACCTTGCTGCGCAAACAGCAGGCGCCTTTGCCGGTTCCATAGTAGTTTGGATTGCTTACCGCCCACACTTCAATGCCACTGAAGATGCTGCCAGCAAGCTTGCGATTTTTTGCACAGCCCCGGCTATCCGGTCCATGGGCAACAATTTTCTTACCGAACTCATTGGCACATTTGTGCTGGTTTTTGGAGTTTTATACATCGCCGCACCTAAAGCATCGTTGGGCGCCCTCGACGCATTGCCGGTTGCATTATTGGTTTTAGGTATTGGCCTCAGCCTTGGCGGACCCACCGGTTATGCCATCAACCCGGCACGTGATTTAGGCCCGAGGATAGCCCATTTTCTTTTGCCCATCAAAGGAAAAGGCAGCAGCGATTGGAGCTATGCATGGGTGCCTGTACTGGGGCCTGCAGTCGGCTCAGCAATGGCTGCCATGGCATATCATTTTCTGCATCTGCCGTAAAAGCAAGTAGCAGGCTTGCCGCAGCTGGCAGCGCGAAGTTGGACCGTAAATCGTGAACCCTGCGCTGTTGGCTTCACAGCGAAAGCGTTCCTCCCGTTCCTTCCAAGATTTCAATGCTGGTAGAATGGTCAACTCCAGTACTGCCAGAATCACTACCAGGAATCCGGAAATGTTGCTCGAATATTTTCTGCTGGTATTGTTGCGCCGTCCTTGGGCCGTTATCCTCTACCGACACTAGCCTTTCGTGGTCCACCCTTGCGCCGCTGCCCGAATAACGAATTGCATTTGACAGCAGATTGCTATTGCTGTTTCCTTCTGGTGCATTTCCATGACTGTTGTCAGGAAGCAGCAGCCCATGGCCATTTAATTTTACGGCATTCTTTCAGGAAAAACTGTTTATGGTCACCAAATCATTCAGCCATCAAATGAAAATCCAATACCTGCTTTTGCCCTTGCTTGCCATCCTTTTATCCGGTTGCAGCAAAATGCCCACGAAGGTTCAGGGCCTTTCGGATGATCAGGCAGCGGCAGCCCGAGAAATCACGCTTGCATTGAATAGGGCCACTTTGTACAATGATTCATTGGTGATCAGCAGCAGCGATCCCGTCCTTTATCCCAGCAGCATCCGGCTGTATTACGACCAGCAATACCACCAGGCGCTCACCTACTTCGAGTTGTGTCACAGCCGCTACCAGCATACCCTTCAATCAGCCAACCATTCGCACGATAGCTGGGGTAAGGTGGCAATGCATAATGGAGGTAATGCGGGGGGGATGAGCGGACATTGTAACTGCTGTAGCAATGGCGGGCACGATGCCAGTGTGCATACAGCCATGAACAACCTCATGCTGCAGCATACGGCCTACCACCCGCACTGAAAGCATTTCAATCCCATATTCACAGTATTCCGCTGCTCGGAAAAAATCCGGCCAGACAGATATTCATGAAGCCTGCTGCCGGCTCATGTGCTGGCCCAAATCGCCGACGCTACACTGGCTTCCACATCCTATCATTTTCTGCATCTGCCTTAGTCAGGCTTGTGTAGGCAAAAAAATGGTAAACGTACTTCCAAGTCCATATTCACTTTCTACAGTAATGGTTCCGCCCTCCGCCTCCATAATTTCTTTGCTGATGGCCAAACCCAAGCCGGTTCCTTCTTTCACTGAACCCGGCACCCGGAAATAACGTTCAAAAATTTTGTCTTTGTATTCAGGCACAATGCCCTGGCCTGAATCTTTCACCGAAATAAAAACCCCCGAACTGACGGCACCGGCAGTTACCACAATATTGCTGCCCTCGTAAGAATAGCGAATGGCATTGCTGAGGAGGTTGCCTAAAACCCAAATTGTTTTTTCAGCATCGGCCATCACCCTTGGCAAGCCTGCCGCAATGGTGGTTGCAATGGAAATGTGCTTGCGGTCCGCAAGTACCTTGTTTGCGGAAACGGCATATTCTACAAGTCCTGCCACTTCAGTTGATGCGAGTTTCAATTGCATGTTGCCGCTTTCCACCTGGCTCATGTTGAGCAATTCACCGGTTATTTTCAGTAGCCTGGCTGTGTCTTCCTTGATGCCGGAAAGCAGTCCCTTCTGTTCATCATTCAGCCCGCCGACCTTTTCATTGTCCATCAGGTCCACACTCATTTTTATGGAAGAAATGGGTGTTTTTAATTCGTGAGACACGGTGGCAATGAAATGTGTTTTCGCAAAATCCAATTCCTTGAATGGCGTGATGTTTCGGAGCAGAATAACGAAGCCAATGTTCTGTTGCTTTTTTTCGCCTGTTGGTGTAATGGTTATTAAGACTACTTCTCTTTCGAAATAACTCTCTTTGCCATCGGCAAATATTTTCATGGGCATTGTTCCATTACCAGTTGGTTTGGTGCTAAGGTCTTTCACCAAAAATCGTATCAGGTCGTTCTGCAAGGCCACGTCTGTAACCTGCCGGCCAATCAGTTCTTCTGCTTTTAATCCTGAAACCTTTAGCGCTTCTGTATTGGCAAACAAGACCCATTTGTCTTCATTGATACCTATCACCGGGTCACGCATGTTGTTGATAAGCGTTTCAATGCGTTTCTTTTCAAACAGGATGTTGGCAAGGTTGCTGCCCTGGTATTCCTGCAGTTTGGCAGCCATCGTGTTAAAGGCATTGCCCAATTCAGCAAATTCGCTGCTGCCTTGCAGGTAAACTTTCTGGTCGTAATTTTTGTTGGCAATGGCCCTTATTTTTTCGGTGAGTTCCTGGATGGGATTGGCAATGCTGCCCGGCAAATTAACCAACAGTGTGAAAGCAATGAGGAAACACAAAGTGCCAATCACCAATACCCAGAAATATCCCTTGTCTGCTGTTTGCTGTGCCAGCTGACTCTTGCGCTGAATGGCATGCATGTTCAACA
>JBBIOQ010000059.1:10239-24026 GCA_037443285.1 Sphingobacteriales bacterium
TTTTTAGTATCTGTAGCGAGCCTGTCTATTTGTGTGGCACCTAAAAAAGCCAGCACCACTATGAAAATAAACAGCAGGCCTACACCCAGTGATAATTTAGTTTTCGTTCGCATTGCACATCGATTTGAATTCGTTCATCATCCACCCATTTCTGCATTCACGACAGTATCACAATATCAATTTCTGTTGACTTTAACTCTTTGATTATTTTATATAACACATTGCCGCAAATCAGGTTTCTCCAAATTGATGATTGAGGCTTTCCAATGCAAATGGTGGTTATTTCCCGCTGCAAAGCTTCCTGCGAAATGGCTTTTGCCACATTTGTTTCTTTCAGCTTAATCACTTCTGCACCTAACTCGGTAGCAAGTTTGAAATTATTAATAAGGTGCCGTTGCTTGTGCAGCGGAATGCGGCTGCTGCTTTCTGTTGGGCGCTGCACGTATAATGCGAACCATTTGCTGTTATAGTAGTTAGCCAGTCTCGCTGTCTTCCTGATTACTGCCCTGGCGGCATCCTCATTGCTGCTGATGCAGGCAAGAAACCTTTCATGCTTCATGACTGTGGTGGAAGGCACTACTGTTTCCACCTTTCTTTCCACCTGCGATGCCACTTCCTTCAAAGCAAGCTCCCTCAGTTGAAGAATGTGCTCGGGTTTGAAAAAGTTTTGCATGGCCGCCTGAATTTTTTCAGCGGCATAAATTTTCCCCTCCTTCAGCCGGGCAATCAGTTCATCGGCTGTCATGTCAATATTCACCACCTCATCGGCAAGGCCAAGTACTTTGTCAGGGATGCGTTCCTGCACTTCAATACCCGTAATCTGTTTCACTTCTTCATTCAGGCTTTCAATGTGCTGAATGTTGACGGCAGAAATCACATTGATACCGGCATCCAGTATTTCAAGTGCATCCTGCCAGCGTTTCTCATTTTTGCTGCCGCCAATATTGGTGTGGGCCAGTTCATCTACCACAACAACCTCAGGCCGCAGGCTGAGGATTGCGTTAACATCCATTTCCTCCAGTTCCTTGCCTTTGTAAAAAATGGTTCTTCGGGGAACAATGGGAAGGCCTTCCAGCAAGGCAACAGTTTCTTTGCGGTTGTGGGTTTCTACGTAACCAATTTTCACATCAATGCCGTTTCGCAGTAAGGCCTGTGCCTCCTGCAGCATGCGAAAAGTTTTACCCACACCGGCACTCATGCCGATGTAAATTTTCAATTTTCCCCGCCTTGCAGTTCGGATGAGGTTGAGAAAATGCTGCGCACTTTTTTCCTGCTCCGCTGGCATTAGTATTTTTTGTTTTGACTACTCATTCTAAAATGCAACCACCATCGATGTGGTGAAAGCTGTGTTGTTTGAAACCATATTGTTTCCTTTCATAAATACATCGTCCATGCTTGAAAAAGTGCGCACTTCATTGCGCCACATTACATTCGAAGTGATGTTGAGATCCACATTGGCAGAGAAGCCCCATGTCTTGAATCCGTTGGGCGTGCCACTTGCAATGATGACGCCGTTTTCATCGCCAAAATATTCGGCCCTTCCGCACAGCGCCACTTTTGCAGTAGGTGTGTAGCGCAATAATACCAATGGCACTATCCAGCTGTTCATTTCGCTGCTACCCTTGCTCTTTTGCTCCCAGCCTGCATCGATGCCCAAAGTAGTCGCCCATTTTTTGCTCAGCTGAAATATGCCGTAAAAATCGTGGAAATACCGCATCTGCTTTACGGAGTCCGGCTTGTCGTTGCCAATAAATGCACTGCTGTTCAGCGTAATGTTGGCAGATGGCTTAAAGGTAATCTGAGTGCCGAAAGCCGGGGTGCTGTTGCCATCGGGGCGTGTGATGCGCTGCCAACCATTGAGGTACAATACACTGAAAAACCATTGCTCATTCGGGCTGGTATAACCAAGTTTCACACCTGTTTCGAAATAAGGTGAATTATCGGCACCCATACTCCGGGTCATTGCCCAGCAATCTTTCCCAACGGGATTTTCAACGCCCAGGTGCGAACCAAACACGCCGACATCCAACCACAGGTTTGATTTTTTGGAAAGCTTAATACCAGCATTAGCTTTTAGCACGTTTTTCAATAAGCCTGGCTCTGCAGCATAATTCGCGTTCATGTAAGTGCCAGCGGCCAGGGCCACATTGGCTCTTACCCTTTCTGTGTTGTATGACACTTTCACATAACCAAGATTTACATTCACTTCATGGTGGCGGTTGTAACTGTATATAAATGATGGCCTGGCATGGTTAGTTGGCTTACTGAAATCATAACTGTAATACAAATCGGCATAAGCGCTGATGGTCACAGGCGATGGCTTTTTTTCGTCCTGTGCATGAATATTTAGAATGGAACCTAATAAGACAATTACCAATAACACAACTCTTTTCATAGCTGCTTCAATTTGTAGCACCATCAAGTGCCAGGTTAAGTTTTAATACATTAATTCTTTTCACGCCCATCATTCCAAGCAACGGTTGCTCAGTATGTTGCACAATAAGCGCCTCCACTTTTTTTATATCCATTTTTCGCACTGCTGCTATTCGTTTGGCCTGCACCATGGCTGCTTCCACAGAAATATGCGGGTCGAGGCCGCTGCCACTCGCAGTTACAAGGTCGGAAGGAATAGCCGATTTTTCTACGCCGGGATTATGTGCCATAAAGGTGTCAATCCTATCCTTAACTGTTTGAAGGTATTCAGGGTTTGAAGGCCCTTTATTACTGCCGCCACTACCGGCTGCATTGTAGCCCACTGCTGAAGGCCTGGAATAGAAATAACGGTCGCTGGTAAAATTTTGCCCGACATTGACATATTGCTTTTTGCCATTGACAATGATGGTTTCACCCTTACCCTTTCCGGGAGTCAGTTGTGCCATTCCCAGAATAAGAAGTGAATACAAACCGGCAAACACTATCATGCAAACCAACGTAAGTCGAATAGCCGGAATAATATGTGCTTTCATGATGCTAAAAATTCAAATTGATTAAAAGAAATTTCCAATGATAAGGTCAATGGCTTTGATGCCTATGAATGGAATGATGATACCGCCAAGGCCATAAATAAAAAGGTTGCGGCGCAATAATGCCGATGCTCCAATGGGCTTGTAGGCTACGCCTTTCAGCGCAAGCGGTATGAGCATTGGAATAATGATAGCATTAAAAATAACTGCTGATAAAATGGCACTTTCGGGACTGTGAAGCCGCATGATATTCATGCCTTGCAATGCAGGAATGGAAGCAATGAATAATGCAGGAACGATGGCAAAGTATTTGGCCACATCGTTGGCAATGCTGAATGTAGTCAGTGTGCCGCGTGTCATCAGCAACTGTTTGCCAATTTCAACAATCTCAATCAACTTGGTGGGGTCATTATCCAGGTCCACCATGTTGCCGGCTTCCTTGGCTGCCTGTGTGCCGCTGTTCATGGCCACGCCTACATCGGCCTGCGCCAGTGCCGGTGCATCGTTGGTTCCATCGCCCATCATGGCTACGAGTTTACCGTTGGCCTGCTCAGCCTTTATGTAATTCATCTTGTCTTCGGGCCTTGCTTCGGCTATGAAGTCATCCACTCCCGCTTTCTCGGCAATGTATTTGGCGGTGAGGGGATTATCACCAGTAACCATTACCGTCTTCACACCCATTTTTCTCAGTCGCTCAAATCGCTCCTGGATACCAGGCTTGATAATATCCTGCAATTCTATAACGCCCAGTACCATATTGTTTCGACTTACCACTAATGGTGTGCCTCCGTTGGCTGCTATGTCCCTAATCTTTTCAACCTTTTCCTGCGGCACCTTGTTGCCGGCTGACTCAACCATGTTTCTGATACTGTCGAACGCACCTTTGCGGATTCGCATATTGTCAATGTCAATACCACTGCTGCGTGTTTCTGCGGTAAATGCAATGAACCTGGCTTTTGCTGTGTCAACAATCGGCCTGCGAAATCCTTTGGTTTCAGCCAGTTCAATAATGGATTTTCCTTCCGGTGTTTCATCGGCCAATGAACTCAGCATACAGGCTTCAATAAAATCATGTTCATCAACTCCCGGTGCAGGCCAAAAATGTGTGGCCTTGCGGTTGCCAATGGTAATGGTACCTGTTTTATCGAGCAATAATGTATCAATATCGCCTGCTGTTTCAACAGCCTTGCCGCTTTTGGTGATCACATTGGCACGCAATGCACGGTCCATGCCGGCGATGCCGATTGCCGACAGCAAGCCGCCAATGGTTGTAGGTATTAAACAGACAAACAGCGCAATGAAAGCAGCAATGGTGATGGGTGTTTGCGCAAAATCAGCAAAAGGCTTCAGCGTAGTAGTCACAATGATGAATACCAATGTGAAACCCGCCAGCAAAATTGTAAGGGCAATTTCGTTGGGGGTTTTCTGACGCGAAGCACCTTCAACAAGTGCAATCATTTTATCGAGAAAACTTTCTCCTGCAGCAGTTGTCACCCTTACCTTGATTTTATCGCTGAGTACTTTGGTGCCACCTGTTACGGAGCTTTTGTCACCACCGGCTTCGCGAATCACCGGTGCCGATTCGCCCGTGATAGCACTTTCATCAATAGTGGCAATGCCTTCAATAATTTCACCATCCATGGGGATGATGTCGCCAGCTTCGCAAATAAATACGCTACCTTTTTTCAATTGTGAGGAAGGCACTACTACTATTTCGCCCACATACATTTCGCCCACTGGAAGTACCAGTTTGGCAGGTGTTTCCTCACGGGTCTTGCGCAGGCTATTGGCTTGTGCCTTGCCACGTGCTTCGGCAATGGCTTCGGCAAAGTTGGCAAACAGCAACGTAATGAGTAACACAGCTGTTATGATGAGGTTGTAGGTGAGGCTTCCCTGGCTTTTGTCGCCCATCGCAATTCCTGCACAAACTACTGCCATCACAAGAGTGCCAATCCAAACAGTGAACATCACAGGGTTGCGGTACATTATACGAGGATCGAGCTTCACAAAAGATTGCCGGGCTGCTTCACCCACCAGCTCTTTTTGAAACATTGCGGTATTACGGATTCGTTTCATGTTCATTTATTAAAATCAGTAACTGTTTAGTGATGTGCCGTTTGGCCTTCCTTATTTTATAGAGAAAAATTCTGACAGCGGACCCAAGGCCACTGCAGGGAAAAATGATAGCGCAGCCACAATTATGATGACTGCAAAAACCATGAGCCCAAAAGTTGAAGTATCGGTTTGGAGTGTACCCGCACTCTCCGGTATGTATTTTTTGCGGGCCAGGATACCTGCAATAGCCACAGGGCCAATGATGGGCAGGAATCTCGACAAAATGAGGACAAAGCCCGTGCTGATATTCCACCAATACGTATTGTCGCCAAGCCCTTCAAAACCGCTACCGTTGTTGGCGGAACTGGAAGTGTACTCGTACAACATTTCACTGAAGCCATGAAAGCCGGGGTTGTTTAAAGTGCCTCCCGTGTATGCCGGTAATGCTGAACCCAAAGCCGTAGCTGCTAAAATGAGGAAGGAATGCAACAGGGCAATGATCATGGCTATTTTCATTTCCCTGGCTTCGATTTTCTTACCTAAAAATTCCGGTGTACGCCCCACCATCAAACCGCTGATGAACACAGCCAGAATAATAAATATGAAGTAGTTCAGAATGCCAACACCACAGCCACCATAAAAACTGTTGGTCATCATGGCCAATAACATATTTAGTCCGGATAATGGCATGAAGCTGTCGTGCATGCCATTGACACTGCCGGTGGAAATCACTGTTGTAGCAATGCTCCAATAACCCGTGGCAACAGGCCCAAACCTTACCTCTTTGCCTTCCATATTTCCGCCAGGCTGGCTAATGCCCATGGCCGCTATGTTCGGATTGCCTTTCACCTCGGCCATAATGGTAGGAACGGTTAACAACAAAAAGCCAATGGTCATTACTGCAAAAATGCTCCATGCCATTTTCCTGCGTTTCAGGAAAAAGCCCAATGCAAACACCATGGCAAACGGAATAAGCATTTGTGCAATCATTTCGGTCATGTTGGTGATGTAATTGGGATTTTCCAATGGATGCGTTGAGTTGGCTCCATAAAATCCACCACCATTGGTACCTAAATGTTTGATAGGTATGAATGCCGCTACCGGACCACGACTTACCTGCACTGTATCGCCCTGTACATTGACAATGGTGTCTTTGCCTTCAAAAGTCATTGGCATTCCATTGAACAGGAAAATGGCAGCAAGCACAATGCAAATAGGCAGCAATACGCGGGTGCATGTTTTTACAAAAAAATCGTAGAAGTTACCCAGCGTTTGATGAGTGCCCTTGCGCAATGCATGGAAAAGTGTAACGGCTGCTGCTATGCCGGTGGCAGCACTTACAAACTGCAAAAACATCAGGTACAATTGGCTGAGGTAACTAACACCGCTTTCGCCGGAGTAATGTTGCAGGTTACAATTCACTACAAACGATATAGCCGTGTTGAAAGCAAGGTGTGCTGATTGGCCTGGGTTGGCATCGGGGTTCAATGGAAGCCAGCCCTGGTTCATTAATATAAACATGCCGAATAAAAACCACACCAGGTTAATAGTTAGCATCACCGACATTTGCTGCTTCCAGTTCTGTTCGGTGTTGGGGTTAATGCCGCTCAGTTTGAATAACCATTTTTCAATAGGATTGAAAATCGGGTCGAGCAGGGTTCGCTCATGGCCGTACACCTTGGCCATGTATTTGCCTAATGGCCAGGCCAATAGCAGTGTAATGATAAACATGGCTATCACGCCAAAAATTTCGGTATTCATGTTGATTTAATTATTGATCGAAAAATGCAGGGGCAAAGGCCCGCAGGTAGCTGTTGATTAAAACTTTTCCGGTTTAATCAACACATAACACATGTAGCCAAATACCAGGATTGCTATCACAAAAAGTACGATCATGGCAAAATGTTATTTTGGGTTTTCCACTAGATTTCATCGAACCAATCGATGCTTTTGAACAAAAGGGCAAAACAGGCAATGCCTGCCAAAACGAGTAATGCTGTTATCATATTCGTTTAGTTGAAAAGTACACGATAAGTTACGCCAATAATCATGATGATATAGCAACTGGCACTGAATACGTCCCACATACTCAAGGACGAGATTTTGTAATGCAGGTATGATTTCATATTGATTGTTTACCCTTCTCTACCAAACGCTGTACCGAAAGAAGGTCACATCCCTGAAAGCCTTGCCTGTATTGGGTTTTGTCCTTTCTCGCTTAAGATGTGCCAACAAAAAACCCTTTCAAAATGAAAGGGTCCAACTATCGTTTTAGAATGGTTGTTCAGCCAATTTTGTATTCATCCAGTTTGCGATAAAGGGTTGTTAGTGCAATGTTGAGCAACCGTGCGGCCTCAGTCTTGTTACCATGGGTATAGTTGAGCACTTTGGCTATATGCACTTTTTCAGCGCTTGCCAGGTCGAAGGCCGATAATATTTTTCCCTGCCTGTTTGCTGACATGGCTGCTGCCTGTATTTCGGGCGGCAAAGCTTCCACATTCAACATGTCATTTTCCGATAGTATAACACTGCGTTCAATGGCATTTTTCAATTCGCGGATATTGCCGGGCCAATCGTACAGTCGAAGCAGTTCCATAAAGGCACTGCTGATGCTGGGTACCGGCCTTCCGGCCCTTGCAGCAAAGAAGGTGGCGAAAAATGTGGCTAATGCTTCAATATCGGCCGTTCTTTCGCGTAATGGAGGAAGCGCAATTCTGAAGGTGGAAAGCCGGTAATACAAATCCTGGCGGAAGCGGCCGCTTTCAACCTCTTTTGCAATATCGCGGTTGGTGGCTGCAATAATGCGAACGTTCACTTTGGTCGGCTTGCTGTCGCCGAGTCGCATCATTTCACCAGCTTCGAGCACTCTCAGGAGTTTGGCCTGCAATTCAATTGGCATTTCACCCATTTCATCCAGGAAAACAGTGCCTTGATTGGCTTCTTCAAACAAGCCGGTTCTGTTGTGCGTAGCACCCGTAAAAGCACCTGCACGGTGGCCGAACAATTCACTCTCCAGTAGGTCGCGACTAAAGGCTGCACAATTCACAGCTACAAAGGGTTTGGCGCTGCGGTGGCTGCCTTTGTGAATGGCCTGAGCAAATACTTCCTTGCCTGTTCCGGTTTCACCTGTGAGCAGTACAGCCGCATCAGATGCCGCCACTTTTTTTGCCAATTCAACAGCAGCCAAAATGGGCTTCGATTTGCCAATGATTATATCAAAAGCGTTGGCTGCATTTACAAAAACATTGCCTGCTGCAAGTTTGTTTTGCCTTGCCTTTTTCGATGCGGCAGTTAGCAGCGGCAAAATTCTGTCGTTGTCATCGCCTTTGGTGATGTAGTCAAATGCGCCGTACTTGATGGCCTTTACTCCATCAGGGATATTGCCATAAGCAGTAAGGAGAATTAATTCGAGTGCCGGGTATTTTTCTTTGATGGATTTGGCGAGTTCAACTCCATTGGCATCAGGAAGTTTTACATCGCAGAGCACCACATCCACATCGTTGGAGCCAAGTTTCTTCCAGGCCTGCTTTGCATCAGCAGCCTGCAACACTTCATAACCTTCCAGCGAAATGATGCGTGCCAGCAGGCTTCGGAGTTTTTCTTCATCGTCAATAATCAGGATGCGGCTCAATGAATGATGCGTTAGTATACGTTACAAATGTACACGAATGGAAGGGCGTATTGTTTTTTGACGCACCGTTCACTTTCTTTCATATTTCCAGTTGCGGCTTTTGCCTTCGGCAATCCATTCAATGGCTTGCGCCAAACGTCTCTGCTGCGTAGCCTCCGTTTTTGCTTCGGTTATCCATTGCAAATATTCTTTGCGATGGCTGGGCGGAAATGCTTCGAAAATTGCAAGTGCTTTTTTGTTTTGCTTCAATGCAGCAGTTATAAAAGCTGGTATTTCAACCTCCTTTTTTGCAGCAACGGGTTTGGGCTTCTCCACCTTGATGCCCTTATCGTTCAGCTCCATAGCTTCTTTAATCCATGCAACTATCTTCGTATCGGGGGGCAAATCCTTCAACGCAGTAATGCGGCCAAGATGTCCCATAGCCACTTCCGATTTCGCCGTTTCGTGCAACAATTTGTCCTTCATGAGTGCAGCCTTCCAAAATCCGAACACTGCATGTTGCTTGAATGAGGCCATGCTGCACATCATCTCACCTTTGTAGTCAAAATGCGGGAATCCCCATTTGATGGTTTCTTCTGCCTGTGGGCATGCTTTGTGCACCAGTTGGCGCAGGTGTTGCAAAATGGGTTTTGCAAAAGGCTGCGCTTTTTCGATGTAAGCATCAATGCGAGAATCAGTGGTCATCAGAGAATTTTAGGATTTCAAGAAAATCATAATGTTTCTGAAGTTTGTTTTGATAATGTCCCAAACCAATTCAACGTGCCTATTTTGTTTTATGTGCCTCCATATCAATTTCAATCATTTGTCCTTTGATGGCAAGCCCTTTCACTTCAAGCCAGGTACCCGTTGGAAATTGCTTTTTGTAAATTGTATTGCGGAAACCAGAAACCTTTATGAATTCGTTCATGTTGGTCGTATACACATTCTCCGCAACAACATCATCAAATGTGTAGCCATAATGCTGAAGGATTTTTTCCAGGTCACTATAGCAATTTTTCATCTGTTGTTCCATATTTCCCGGGGCTACAATTATTCCGCTGTCATCCATACTCACAGCACCTGAAATTTTTATGTCATCACCGATTTTTACGGCATGAGAATAGCCATACTCTTTTTCCAATTTTGGACGAAGCAGAAAATATTCCGGAGTATCCGACTGTGCAGCCTTTATTTCCTTATCAGCAGTTCCTTTGGAAGTATCAGCGTTATTACAACTGCACAGGATGGATAAGCCAATCAGAAGACTCGAAGCCAAAAAAGAAATCTTTGCCATTCTTGATATTTATTATGGTGAAATAATGTTTAGCGTCTTCTAATATAATGCACTACCCCCAATGATTGCCTTTGAAAACCATTTGATGCAACACTGGATAATTGGGGAATGTATCAAATCCCTGCAAAGGGTTCTGTGATTCAAGATTCAAATGCTGTGCAGGACTGCATCCAAACCATAACCCCATTCTCAAATTACCACATTTCCAAATTTTCAAATTCCTAATGCGCTTCCAGCCAGTTGTTTCCTTCGCCGGCTTCTGCTTCCACAGGCACACCATTGGGTAAAAGCAATGCAGTGCGCATGCAATCGAGCACAATGGGTTTAATGTCGTTCAGTTCTTCTTTCACCACATCAAATACCAATTCATCGTGCACCTGCAGAATCATTTTGCTTTTGAACTTATGCTCGTTCAGAGCATGGTGAACTTTGATCATGGCAAGTTTTATCATGTCGGCTGCAGTGCCCTGTATGGGGCTGTTGATGGCGTTACGCTCCGCAAAGCCACGTACCGTAAAGTTGGATGAATTGATATCGCGCAGCCAGCGCTTGCGGCCCAGGAGTGTTTGCACATAACCATGTGCACGTGCAAATGCAATCGTATCGTCCATGTATTTCTGGATGCCGGCAAATTCACGTTTGTAGTTGTCGATGATTTCTTTGGCTTCGCTGCGGGCAATGCCCAGGTTATCGGCAAGGCCAAAAGCTCCCTGTCCATAAATGATTCCGAAGTTTACACTCTTGGCCTTGTAGCGTTGCTCTTTTGTTACATCGGTCTCTGCAATGTTGTACACTTTGGCTGCAGTAGCTGTGTGAATATCCTTACCCATGCGGAACGCTTCGCACATGTTGGGGTCGCCGCTGATGGCTGCCACAATGCGCAATTCAATTTGCGAATAATCGGCGCTGAGTAAAATGTGGTTGCTGTCGCGTGGAATGAACGCCTTTCGGATTTCCTTACCACGGTCGGTTCTAACGGGAATGTTTTGCAGGTTGGGATTATTGCTGCTGAGCCTGCCGGTAACAGCTACAGCCTGTGCATAGGTGGTATGCACCCGCCCCGTCTTCGGGTTAATCAGTTGTGGCAGCGAATCGACATAAGTGCTCTTGAGTTTGGTAAGTTCACGGAAGGCCAGAATATCATCCACAATAGCGTGCCCTTTCACAGCAAGTTTCAGCAACACATCTTCTCCTGTTTGGTATTGGCCCGTTTTTGTTTTTTTGGCCGCGGGGTCCAGCTTTAGTTTGTCGAACAATACTTCGCCTAATTGCTTGGGCGATGCAAGGTTGAATCGAACACCGGCCGCTTCATACACACGTTTCTCCGAAGCTGTTGCTTCGCGTTCCAGTTCCTTGCTGTAATCATTCAAAAACGATTCATCAATTCTGACGCCCTCAAACTCCATATCGGTAAGCACTTTTACCAATGGATTCTCCGCTTCGTTCAATACCTGCTCCACTTCTTTCTCTTTCACCAACGGCCTGAACTTATGGCTCAATTGCAACGTGATATCCGCATCTTCAGCAGCATAATCCTTAATGACTTCTATTTCCACATCACGCATGGTTCCTTGCCCTTTTCCTTTCTTGCCAATCAGTTCCGTGATGCTTACCGGCTGGTAGCCCAGGTATTGTGCGCTGAGCAAATCCATGCTCCGTCTGCCTTCGGGCTCTATCACATAATGCGCAAGCATGGTATCAAACAAAGGACCTGCGAGTGTGGTGTTGTACCATTTCAGCACCAGCAAATCGTACTTGATGTTTTGCCCTATCCAGGTAATGGAAGGGTTGCTGAACAGCGGTTGCAACTGCTTAAGAATCGCTTCGGTTTGTGAACGATCTGCAGGACAAGGAATGTAGTATGCCTCATGTGGTTTGAAGGAAAAACTTAAGCCGACCAGCTCGGCAAGATTAGCATCGATGTTGGTGGTTTCGCTATCAAAACAGATTTCGCTTTGCTGCATGGCTTGCTGCAAAAAAGCATCGATAGCCGCCGGCGTATCCAGCAAATGATAATTATGCGGCGTGTTTGAAATGTTGGCGCCGCCTACTAAATCGGGTTCAGCTTCTGCTTCGTTCTCATTTTCCTTCGCAGTTGCTTTGTTGTTGGCAGGTGTTTCTACAATATTTCCAAACAAATCCTGCTGCACGCCCAGCTGTACCATGCCAGCCAGTGCATCAAATTCTGCCCCAAGTATCCTGCGGCCCAGTGTTTTAAATTCCAGTTCAGTGAAAATTTCTTTCAGCACCTCTTTGTTCCATTCACCCAGTTTAAAATCTTCTTCATGAAATTTCACCGGCACATTGGTAATGATGGTAGCCAGCTTCTTGCTCATAACGGCCAGCTCCTTGCCGTTGCGGATTTTTTCTCCAATCGAACCTTTGATATTGTCAGCATCGGCCAGCATGGCTTCCATGCTACCGTATTGTTTCAGTAGTTTGGCTGCAGTTTTTTCACCCACGCCGGGAATGCCGGGAATATTGTCCACCGCATCACCCATCATGCCAAGTATGTCAATTACCTGAGTTACATTTTCAATATCCCATTTCTTGCAGATGTCTTCCGCAGTCAGCACTTCAGGCCCGTTTCCAAACGCAGCGGGTTTGTAAATAAAAACCTTCTCCTTGGTCAGCAACTGGCCGTAGTCTTTGTCGGGTGTAACCATGTACACTTCATAACCGGCATCAGCAGCTTCCCATGCAAGGGTGCCAATTACATCATCGGCTTCGTAACCGTCGAGTTCCACCACAGGAATATTGAAACCGCGAATAATCTTCTTGATGTCCGGAAGTGACTCCAGCAAATCTTCGGGCGCTTCCTGTCGGTTGGCTTTGTAATCAGTGAAATCGGTGTGGCGTTCGGTAGGTGCATGCGTATCGAAGCATACAGCAAGGTGTGTTGGCTTCTCCTTATTGATTAAGTCGACCAGCGTGGAAGTAAAGCCAAACTGGGCGTTGGTGTTTTTGCCTGTGGTGGTAATGCGTGGGTTGCGGATGAGTGCATAGTAGGCCCTGTAGATAAGGGCAAGCGCATCGAGCAGGAAGAGTTTCTTCATAAGTGTAAAATTCGGCAAATGCCGTTGTCTCAATAATGGTGGAATTCAGGGGCAAGTAATAACTTTTGGAGCAGGGGAGAAAATGAAAGGAGAACAAAATCGTCTGAGGAATTTATTCCATAGCCCCGTTTCGTAAGCTGCGAAAAAGGTGCTGCTTCAAAGAATCCTACTTTTCCCCTTCTTTTTTTGTAACTGGTTAAAAAATTATCCACCCGAAGGCCGGGGCGCATGTGTGGCTGTAAATTGCATCCCTTATGCAGGATATTTTAGCAGGATTGAATGAGCAGCAGCAGGAAGCCGTGATTCACAAGGATGGCCCGCTGATGATTGTGGCCGGTGCCGGCAGCGGAAAAACTAAAGTGCTCACCACACGTATTGCCTACCTGATGGGTAATTACGGCGTGGATGCTTTCAATATCCTGGCGCTCACTTTCACCAACAAAGCCGCAGCTGAAATGAAAGAGCGCATACAAAAAGTGTTGGGCAACAGCGAAGCCCGGAATCTGTACATCGGCACCTTCCACAGCGTGTTTGCCCGCATTCTCAGGGCTGAAGCACACCACCTTGGCTATCCCAATAACTTCACCATATACGATACCGACGACAGCCGCAGCGTAATAAAAACCGTAGTGAACGAACTGAACCTGGACGACAAAACCTACAAGCCCAACGTTGTTCACAACCGCATCAGTTCGGCAAAGAATGCCCTGATTACGCCGGCAGAATATGCCACCGATAGTTACATCATCCAGGAAGACACCAGGCAAAACCGCCCGGCACTGGGGCGTGTGTACGATGCCTACTGCAAG
>JBBIOQ010000060.1:0-6210 GCA_037443285.1 Sphingobacteriales bacterium
TCCTTTTACAGGATGACTTATGCGGATCGATGGCTTAAGAATGGCCTCTCCATGAAAATAGTTCTCCGCAACCTCCTGGAGTGTCTCAATGAAGTCGCCATGTGAAATCAGAGGCGTATTGGTTGCCACATAGACAGGGATAATATGCCTCTCTGTTAGGTCGGAAAGTGATGCCTCCTGGGTATTGGCTTCAATGAACGGTTTGGAGGTGCTGATGACTCCGGCATCTTCCACTTCGAAAAGCGGCTTTTCAAGCGTGATCAATTCCATTTTTTGAAAGTTTTTGTAGTGAGGAAATCTGGTTGGTTTTTGATGGTGGTGTAAGCTCTTTTCGACGACGTACATAATCATCGTAATACTTTGCCTGTGTTTCTGGATTAGCCCTGTACAGGCTGACTAACTCTACCACAGAAGTTGTGGCATTGATACGATCAATAAAGGGATCCGTGATGCTCTCTTCGTTTGAGCAACAGCACCAATTAGCTAGCTCCTTACCAACCGATTCTGTAAGCCTGAACTCCGGCCTACCTGAAAACAAGCCTGTTCTGTCCTTTGTGGCAATGGCATTGTGTTTGATATCCAACTCGAACAAAGTGGTGAACTCGTATTCAACACCATCGCGTTGAATTCCTTTCAATCCTACCTTCTCAGGTACTGCCTTTCCGTTTTTGTCCATCAACACATAATCCTGCTTGCTGCGGATGGTGGCAATGATATGGGCGCTGCTGGAAAGGATTCGATTGACCAGGCTATTGTGGCGCGGCGTCAATTTGGCCCAGTTGGTGAATGAATTTCCGGCCATGTTTGCATGGATATCGAGAATACCACCACTACCCTCCCATTCATGCGATAGCGAGTCGATGATGATGACCTCGGCACCGAACTCCTCGGCAAGGTCAATGGCTGCCATATAGTGCTCCGGGGTGTAAGGTGGCTCAAACGAAATGGTTCCAAAGTGACCGAGATGCGCATAAAGATTGGAACTGCCGTGCTCAGTGTCAATGACAACAATCCCATCCCAGTTGTCACATAAACCATAGGCAATCTTTAACGCTGAAAATGTTTTACCGGAACCGCTGGGGCCCTGCAATCCAAGCCGCATTTTGGCCTGGCTGCGTTTTGCTTTTTGTACCTGCATAAAAAACAGATTTAAGATGAAGAATGTGCCAGGACACAGGTGCCCTGACGGTTATCATCATCATTAAAGTGTTTCCTGCAAAGGATGGGAAATGTCGCTTTGTATTCATTAGCCGAGATAAAGCACTTCCTTTTCAGCATCAAAGGGATTGCACAACTCACCATTGGCTGCAAGTGTTTCTTCATCTACTTCCAGCAACCTGGCATAGGTTTCAAAAAAATCGGCTGGATATAGATAAGAGTATATGTAATTATAAAAAGGATTTTCACCCCGGTAGTAATAAAGAATATCCTCCTTTGACTGTTTTGAAAATAGCGAGTACCGCCCTTGTAAGAATTGATTCCAGTCATCTGCAAACTCTTCCATATCGAATACATAAAGCCGTGCATCAGGCGACAGGTGCTTGATGAAAAAGAGTTGAGGGCAAGGTCGCAGATCAAGATTTTCAAAATCGATAAATGCTTCTCCCTGAATGTATCTATTTGCAATCGCAATGAGCTTTTTGTCATTCACTGTATATACACCATCCCACGCTATGAATGTTTTCATGCGGCTTTGGAAACACCATTCATCCATCCTAAGTAGTGGAAGAAGGAACACTGAACTCTTTTGAAAGTAATAAGAATGGAGGCTTTGTATTTCGAGATCCATATGGTCTATTAAAATAAACTTCAAAAGTTATATCACAGAAGGTTTAAACTTCTGGAATTTATACCCCCCGGGGAGGGCCCCAATTGAAGCAACCCCGGGGGTGTTATATTGAGTACCCTAAAGAGTGCTGAATATATTCAAAACACCCTGCGACAAAATGTTTTCAAACGAAACTGCTATCATCTTCAGAATCAAAAAACAAACTGTCCGCATCAAGTGAGTAATAATCTTCATCCTCCTGGTAATCAGGCTCACCCCTTTCTTCAGCCCTGGCCTTCGACCATTGATAAATGGCTTCTTCATCCTCGGAACTGAACAATTTCTCCGGATTACTTTCGAAATATTTTGTACTTATAATCGAATTGCCCTGGTAGGTTGGAATCTGGTTTGTTATAGCTGGCTTGAGCAATTCATTAGAAGAAATGGTACCTACGCCAAGTGGCCTTGCCTTTTTCCGAAGTTGATGTGCAATGGAGTTTCTAATTTTTTTAAAATCGCTTTCAACAAAATCAGGCAGTTTAGCCATCGCACTGTCCAAATCCAATAATTCAGGTTTAAGAACAGGTTTATTTCCCGTAAAAGCGAATAACTCCTCCTCCATAATTTGTTGCACCCGCTGCTGTTTGTTCACCAGGGTTATAATAGAATCATGCACAGTGAAAAATGGTGTATCTGGTAATTCGGCAAGAATTCTTGGCGCAATGCGCTTGAGGAAAACATGCGCTTCCAAAGCCTGCAAGAGAATTGGGAAATTATTCGCCTGACCTGTTTTTATTACCTCCATCAAAGCGACCTCATGTGGAAAGCGATTCTTGAAGGCTTTGTATTCAGGGGTTAGCCCCTTTTTTGAATAATCATTAAACATGAATATCATGACCTTCTTTTTTGCTGCATTACGTTTCTGTGCGAGTTGGTCAGGTTTAGTGGCCAATTTTGGATACAATACTTTTGCCACTTCGAGATAGATATCATCCTCAATCACAGTTTCGCGAAAACCCTTGCCCTGAAACCCTTTGTGGGCTTGGGTTTCCAGAGAAGCTAACACTATATTGATATCTTCAGGTTGAATGCACTTCAATATACTTTTGTATACATTTCTGTTTATACTGTAAAGTGTGTTTCCTACACTTGTCTTCCATATATCTTTATTCATCACTGCCGTGAAGAAATAAGGTTGGCTGGACTTTAGATCTATTGATATCAGTTGTTCCCCTCCAAATTGCAGGAAATTCCTCATTGCAGATGGCATTCCTGTTATGATAGTATACATCCTTCCACCCTTGTCATCTACTATTGTTTCAAATTCCCTTCTCCCATTTAAGTATTCCAAATAGAGGTTCATGTTTCTATATCTTGCCCCTATTCTGCTACTTAGTTCCTCCTCTCTGCCAGGCATGGGATTTTCTGCCAGGTATTTTTGCGCCCGGTCGCCTAAGAGTTTAACAAACTTCTCAATGAAATATTGAGCTGTGCTTTCTTGCAACCCCAATTTCTCATTATTCAGCCAAGTCTCTAACCCTTTATATGCCTTTACCCTTTGTCCTTTCCTTTTTTTGCGCTCTCTCCTTGCATTCTCTATGTATTTGTTGACGATTGGAGTAATAATTTCAACTTTGATTAAGTTCCCCAACAAAGCTTTTTTCAGACTGTAGATTCTGGTGCGTCTCTTAATACTAATACCTTTTTCTATCACTATTTCTATCACTTGACCTGCTTCCAGATATTCGAGGGCCCTTTTATACGTCCTACCTATTGTTTCCTGCAATATTTGTGAATTAAGCCTACTTCCTCCTATTCTCTGTATTTCATCCATACCTTTTGGATGCTGCATTTTCATTAAGAGAGTATGAACGATCACTTTCATCGCATCTATAACCTGAACCTTGTATGTTGTTCTTTTGGGAACAAGGGAGGCAAAATCAATATTTGAGGGAACTGTAATTGTCTGTTTAGCCTTCTTCATTTGGGATTTGAATTACTTTAAAGCGGCGAATGTAGCATTGGTCAGAAATACTCCTGTATTAAAGAAATGTCCTCCGAAATGCGCTACTGTTATTTGCTTAGTTACTACCTATTAAGCTGCTAATTCAGCTGCATGTAACTCAGCCTGTTCGAGGACTGTTACAGTTGCTCTTGGCTCATCATCAGGAGGGTATTTGTAAAACCTGAGCACCCTTTTCACTTCCAGCATCACCCTATCCTTTGCTGACTGTCGAACTGTCCAGTCGATTGTGGTGCTTCGTTTTACACGGGCTACAAGTTCTTTGGCTATTATCATTAGCTTTTCATCGCCCATCAATTCCTTTGCCGATTTGTTGACTGAAAGCGCATCGTAAAACGCCTTCTCAGTTTCAGTTAGCCCAAGGTCTTTGCCCCGATCTGATTCTGCATTTACATCACCTGTTATTTCGAGCAGTAGTTCCAGCATCTCTATGGCAGTAATGGCTTTGTTGTTGTACTTTCTGATGGCATCCTGCAGTTTTTCTGACAGCTTTTTGGTAACAACTGCATTGCGCCTGAACCGGACTTTTATCTGGTCGGAAATGAGTTTCTTGAGCAGTTCGATGGCGAGGTTCTTTTGTTTCATGTTCCGAACTTCATCCATGAAGTCATTAGAGAAGATGGATACTTCCGGTTTTTCGAGGCCTGCCTGGTCAAGTAGGTTTACTATTCCGTCTGATGCCACTGCAGCGTCTACCATGCTCTTTACAGTATTCTCGAAGTCGCGGCGTTGTTGTCCTGTCATTTGGATATCAAACTTCGCTAAGCGAGCTCGTACAGCCTGGAAGAAAGCTACTTCTTCACTGATGATTTTGGCTTCCGGAACACTCTTCGCCAAAGCGTAGGCTTTGCCCAGGGCGCCTACTTCGCGCAGGTAGCGTTCTTTTCCCTGGTCCAATGAAAGGATATGTTCTTCCGCTTCCAGAATAATGTTGAGTTTTCGTGCAGTTGAAGTATCGTAGTACTCCGTATAGTTGAAACCATGATACATCTGCTGCACCACTTCCAGCTTGCTGAGCATGACTGCTACAGCCTCCTGAATATCCAATACTATGTCGCCCTTACCCTGGCTTTCGGTGTATGTTTTGAGTGCTGCTTTTAAGTTGCCGGTAACCGGCACATAGTCAACAATCAAACCGCCTGGCTTGTCTTTGAATACTCTATTAACCCTTGCAATGGCCTGCATGAGATTGTGACCACTCATGTCTTTATCGAGGTACAGTGTATGCAATACCGGTGCATCGAAACCAGTCAGCCACATGTCAACAACTATAACCATTTGCAGTGGATCCGTTTCTTCTTTCAGGCGTGCTGCTATTTTGCTGCGCCCCAGTTTGTTGCGAATATGGGGCTGCAGAAATTCCTCGTCCGAAGAACTTCCGGTCATTATCACTTTTATTTTTCCTGCATCATCTTCTTTGCTGTGCCAATCAGGACGAAGGGCAACCATCTCGTTGTAGAGTTTTACTGCAATATTCCTGCTCATGGCTACCACCAGAGCTTTGCCATTTAGCGTGACGGTGCGGTCTTCAAAATGCGTAATGATGTCCCTGGCAATTATTTGCAGACGCTCGGGATGGCCTACTATGGATTCCTGCCGGGTTACGTTTTCGATGGTTTGCCTGACTATATATTCAGGCGTATCCTCAGCAGCAACAGTAAGCTCCTCATCGAGCAAGCTGGCCATATGTAAGTTTAGCTTCAGTTTTGCAAACCGGTTTTCGTAATAGATAGGAACAGTTGCCCCATCTTTTACAGCACGCTCGATATCGTAAATGTCAACATACTCACCAAACACCGACTTGGTATTCCGATCGGTGCTTTCAACCGGGGTTCCTGTAAACCCAATAAACGTGGCGTTGGGCAATGCATCGTGCATGTGCTTGGCAAAGCCGTAAGCAATCTCAGTGCCCACTTCGTTGCCTTCGGCGTCTTTAATATAGCGCACTTTCGCCTCAAATCCATACTGTGTTCGATGTGCTTCATCTGCAATAACGATGATGTTTCGACGGTCGCTTAGCTGATCAAAACTGAAAGTGCCTTCTTCCGGCAGAAACTTTTGAATGGTGGTGAAAAAGATGCCACCTGACTGACGGTTTTTGAGCAAAGCAACCAAGTCGGCCCGGCTATCAATTTGTACCGGTTTCTGTCGCAGCAATTGTTGGCAGTTGGCAAATGTTTCAAACAGCTGGTCATCGAGATCGTTTCGGTCGGTGATGACAATGATTGTTGGATTGTTCAGATGCTTTACTGCCAGGCCGGAAAAGAACACCATACTCAGGCTTTTGCCACTGCCTTGCGTATGCCAAACAACGCCGCCTTTTTTGTTGCCGTCCTGGTTGCTTGCTTTGGCTACTGACAATACCGCTTTTTGCACTGCGTAATACTGGTGGTAAGCTGCCACTTTCTTCACCACTCCT
>JBBIOQ010000060.1:6236-23817 GCA_037443285.1 Sphingobacteriales bacterium
GTCTTCTGTTGTAAAACGCTCGAATACTACGAAATTCAAAAACAGGTCGAGCAAAGTGGCTGGCTGAAACAAGCCATTTATCATCACCTGCAGTTCACTCACAGTACCGGGTGCAACGGTGCTACCGTCTGCGGTCTTCCAGGCCATGAACCTTGAAATGTCGGAAGTGAGCGTACCTACTTTTGATTCTAACCCGTCGGAAATCACTTCTACCAGGTTGTAGCAAAACAGGGTTGGAATAGTGTTGTGGTAGGTTTTGAGTTGCTGGTAGGCTTTTTCAACGGTGGCGTTGGCGTCGGCTGCGTTCTTCAACTCAATTACCACTACCGGAATGCCGTTGAGATAGACAATAACATCGGGGCGCTTGTTCTGCCCGTTTTCTACAATGGTTACCTGGTGCGTTACCGTCCACTGGTTATTGGCGGGATTTTCGGTATCCACCAACCACACTTTGCTGGTTCGTTCTTCGCCCTGGTGCATGTAGGTAACGTCAACCCCTTCGGTAAGCATGCGCTGAAATGCCTGGTTGCAGGTAAGCAGGTCGCCATGGGTATTGATGCGTTGCACTTCCCTTACAGCCTGCTGAAGTACTGAGGCGGCATGTGCCGGGTTGATGCGTAGCAGGGCTGCTTCCAGGTAGGCAACAATGAGTACCTCGCTGTAGGCATCACGCAGGCTACCCGAATTATCAGGATCCAGCTTTTCCGGCGAGAGGTAGGTGAAACCTTGCTGCTCCAGTAACTCGATTACCATGACCTCGATATGGTTTTCGGCGATATTGGTCATAACCTATCCATTTTTTGCAAACATGATTGCAAGCCAAGCAACCAAGATTATAAGAATAGTAAGGAATATGAAAACAAGGTTTTGCCTGCCTACATCATTCACAGCCAAAATGGTTCCGTTGAGATTCAATTTGAGCATGTAGCTCACATCAAAGCGATCTGTAACCTTCAAGGTTTGTATTTCCGCGGTTGAAGTTGTATGGCACTTTAACACCAGGTCGTTTTTCTGCACCAGTGTTTCACGCTGTTTTATTTGCACTGTCTGTCCATTGTACTTATAGTCGACGACATAGTATTTATCAATAATAATACCGTTCGTAATTTCTACAAATTCCTTGTACTCTGCAATCGTGGTTTGGAATATGCCTGTTACAATCTCATTATCTGAACTACCCTCTACCCTTTGACCTGCAAAAAGTGACGCACCTTGAACCAAGCCATTTTTCAAAATCTTGTTTTTCTTTCTCTCCTCAACTGCCAAGGGCTCATATGTATGTTGCTGCTCCTCCACTAACTCAAGGTATTTCATGACATCCCGGTCCGGAACACGGTGTTCATTCACGAGCAGAAATGGAACATCAGCAGTTCCGCTCATTTTAAGGATCATGACGGCATCGTCGATAAACATGTTCTGTAAGAGTATCTTATCATCCACCCTGTCTATCAAAAGTTTCCCGTTGGGCAGTAATTCCCACTTGCCTTCCTTCACTATGCCGTTCAATGAAAGAATGAGACGTTTGTCACGCATGAACATATACTCATGGAGGTTGTTTCGCTCATCAAACAGCACCCATGGCTTTTCGACAAAGACCTCAACCCTATCCAGTGATTTGCTGTAACCCTGAATTCTCGGTAAAATATTTCTTAAGTAGTCTAACATGATTGTTGGTAAGTAAAATGGTCTATTGTCTGATTGATCGAAAACGATGTAGATATATGTTTTTGGGGAATTTATTAAAAACTAAAAGTCTGTCCAAGTGTATTCAATTTCACTGGCACAGTGAACTTTATGCGGCTTATATGTTCATTTGACTCCTTTTGCTTTTGAGAACCCCCTACCTGAAGGTTCAGACCAAGTACAGTTATTTTTCCACCAACTTCCGAGCCACGATCTGTTGCTACAGTAACTGCGATATCAAAATCAACCTTCATTTCGTCAAGGTCTGCAATACCTCTTCCGAAGCCATTTTCAATCATCTCTTTGTTGCTGTTATGCAAGGCGACAGTTACATCCCTTATTGTTTCTTCAATGAAGTGTTGCAGATCCATAGTTATCTGTTTATCGTGATATTAAACTCTACCCCTTCATCAGTATAGATAGTGGTGGTTCCGTCTTCGTCCAATTCACCACCTGAAGTGATGTGGGTTTCATCAATCCAGCCGCCATTGTTGAAGTGAATAACGGTAACGGTATTATCGTTTACATCTACATCGAGTGTATACGACCTGGAAGTGCCGGTATTAGGATTATGGTAGTCAACATCGGCAGTATATGTACCATCTTCAAAACCACTTTCTTCATCGTTAGTTTCTTCATCCTCTTTGCTGTCGGTGCTGTTTTGCTTGCTCTCCGATTGGTAACTCCGTTCGGTGGAGGTACTTTCAGGTGAAGCTTTCGTTTCTGATGAACCGCATGCCAGCATCCCTATGCAAAATATTATGGTAAAGAGTTGCTTCACGTTGGTCACAGTTTTACGGTGATTTCGCCTGACATTAGTTTGGGAAGTAAAGAGTCACGCAGACCGATAAGAATTTTGATGCTTTGTTGATTCAGGTTTACCTTCTGCAACCATTCTCCAACTGTTTTATGAAATGAGATGACTTTTTCTTTCGATGGTTTTGACAGTGGTAGCCTACATATTATTTCAGGACTTACCCTCTGATGACTTCCACTCGTACCAGATGCTGCCGTGCTAAGTGTATCAGTTACGTCGTTTGATTTCAGGAAGCAGTATAAGAACTCGTTGAAGCTTTCCTCCTTAGCTCGAAAAACTTGAAATTCAGTCGAACATACTGCCGTTTCACAACATTCATGAACATACCAAACCCGTGGAGTACTTGGATTGAGCTTTGAAATAAGAATAACGCCTTGAGTTACAACGTATTTATTACTTAAGATTTCAGAACCGGTTTGTGATTCAGGATTTTTTCCATTATCGAATGATGGGATACTAAAATGCTCGAATATTAGGTTGGGGGAATTACCAGGGTTGACTGATCTTTTTACATGTTCAGCTATATCGGACAAAAAGATTTGTTGTTGATTGTCTAAATTAGTCTCCACAAACCACTGCCTGAAAAGGGTTTCGGCCAATTGCTCCAGGGTGCGGTTGTTGCGTTGCAGCAGGTCTATTTTGTCGTCCAAGCTACTGAGGACTTCAGCAATGGCGGTTTGTTCGGGAAGGGGTAGGAGTTTTACAGGTGCTTCACTCAATATTTGGGTATTTATTGATGGCATTGTTGCTCCCACCGCTACCATTCTGATATAATCTTTGAAATATTCAAGACCAAAGAAATAGGAGAGATATTTTGAATTCACTTTTTCAGCCAGTGCTCTCACTCTTAGTAGGCGTCCGGAGAACATCCATCCTTCTTCTTGCTCTGAAACGTAGGCTCTTCTATCAACAGAGCCGACCCTACTGAATACAATATCACCCTTTTGAATTGTATATTTTTTAAGCCTTTGTTTATCCTCGTCAGAAACAAGTGGCAGGTTCTTATGCAAGATCCTGTTTTCGCCCAGGTGTTCTACTGTAATTATTGGAGTACCATTTTCAACATAATCTTCCATGTGCAATTGACTTCCAAAAGGTCCCGTTTGCACTTCTGCAACTTCACTAAGCATTATTTCTTCAAAATGAACCATACTTACACATTTAGAATCCTTCTTATTTCACTCCAATCGTAAATCTTTTTTTCGAATGGGATTGTTCTCGCAGAACTGCTTGATGGTAAATCCAAAAATGTGATGCCATTCATCTTGCTGAAAAACCTATCAAACATAATTCTCGCTTTGCTGCCGTTGAAGCATATCAACTTCAACCGAGGATGTGCCTTAATAAATGCTGTCAAGTCATTGGGTTCTTCGTCTGCAATTTCGCTATCGAGGCTGCCGGGGCGCAAGGCACTATGTGCCACATCCCATAAGGCCACCTTATGCTTTAGCAGCATATTGGTTTTCTGTTCGTAGGTGGCGGGTAAGGGTTCGTTGAGTACTGTTGCCATCAACTGCCAGAACTGGTTGCGTAGATTGGCGTAATACTGCTGCAGGCGGAGTGATTCATCACCTGGCAAACTACCCAGTATCAGCACCTGTGCATCGGCACTATGTAGCGGAGGCAATGAGTGCTTGCGATGGTTTTCATTCTTAGGCAATGCCGGTTTTGTATTGGTAGCAAGCGGTACCAACCGATGGCCTGCTGTGGCTGGTGGTGCTGATTGTGCTGCCAAACTGTTTCTCACAGGCTGCGCTCCACTCGAGCTAATATCTACCTTCCTGCCCGTTTCTATTACGCTGAAGGAAATACTCCGTCTGTCACAAACATCACGACCATTGAAAAAGTAAACCCAACGACCCGGCTTTGATTCATGGGTAATTTCAACCCGGAGCGTATCGCCTGAGCCAACAACTTCAGTGTTAATCTTGTAACTGACGGATGTTTTTAATCGTGTGCTGGGGCGTATTACCCTGGTGCGGATGATTTCAGGCATGAAGAAGTATCAGTTTATCCATGTTTTTAATAATGCAGCAATTTGCTTTTGCCAATCCTTTACTACATCGCTCACGGCCACTGAGATTACCGCACATTCCTTCTGTGAAATGCTCGCATTATCCGGGCGAAGGAATGAACCGCTTCCAATCTTCATTTCAGTACCAGGATATACCAATGCCACTTTTTTGGCATCGTAGTAGTCGTGATAGACATACATCTGGCGAAGGTCTTCGGGCGAAGGATTGGCTCCTTTCAAATCTTTCCATTTGGTATCGAGCACCACACAATTATCGTTGCCTTTATTGAGGACAATATCAGGCCTTATAGCAGAACGCTTTCCGGCAGCAGGTTGCCAGAACCATTTGGAAGCCTGTGCAGTAACGGAAAAGGCGCTTTGCCCGTATTTACGCAGGCTTACATATACAAATTTTTCCCATAGCTCATTCATATCAAACATGAGTGCCAACACATCATGTTTGCCCCTGCTGAGGTCGGGGTGATATTGGAGCAGCAACAACCTCGCAATATTCAGGGCGGGCTGGTATCTTCTTGTTTTTCGATTAAGCCTGATCTTCTCAAACGTGGACTCATCTACCGCGAGGTCAGCCATCTCTGGAAAATGAAGCAACAGCGACCCAATGGAACTGTGAAGGGAAGCATTGGTGTTTATGCGTTTGAGTAGCCGGAGGGTTTTGTGCAGAATAGCATTGAGTTTGTGGTGAACATCGTACACAGTGTGTTGTACATAAAAGCGCTCCTTGTGCACCATGTTTTGGCGCAAGTGTTTTTCCCAACGTAATGAGCCTTTTAGCGAAAAGAGGTTCTCTTCATCCTGGCGATACTGCTTCACCAGTCCGCCATGCAGCAAATAGTCTACCTCTTTGAGAAAGATAGCGATGTACAAATCGAGTATGGAATTCGGTTTAAGGGTCAACCGGCTATAGCCCGGTGATTCCAAATCCAAATAGTCGACCGCTTGCAGCATGCCTATCAGCAGGTTTCGCCACAACTTCTTTTCTTCTTTCGACCGGAGTTGCCTGTCAATCTTGGGAAGTACTTCAATCACCCTTCCGTCTACCTGGATGACGCCAACAAATTCGTTGAACCTAACACCATGCGCTATTAACTCGAAGTAGGGCACTCCTTCCTTACCACAATGCTTCTCCAGGCCGTGCCACCAATCTTCATCAAAGCATACCCCATCCACGCAATCGCCCACCATCAGCCGGTCGTGCTCAAATACGGTGATATTGCGTGTTTTTTGGGGAGTCATATCATTAGGCAATTAGTACATCCAGCGCAGCTTTAAACTCTTGCACATCCATATTGAGGGTATCCTTGATGATATATATAGGACGTTCTTCGAAATCGCCGGCATCATACTCATCAAATTCAGCAAACTTGATGTCTTCGCCGTTGGCATTCACTTTTTCAACAAATCCTTTTCCGAGGACAAGGCCTATTTTACCGTAGTCGCCAAAGAAATATTCCTGCATAAGCGGGAGTACTTTGAAATGAAAGGCCCTTTTCAAGTCTTCATAGCTAAACACTTCCATGAAGTAGCTGTGGCCAATCTGGTGATCTCTGTCGAGCAGCTTTTCAATCCTGGCATTGATTTTTTGGTGAATGATAGACATGTCGTAGCCACCGAATTCAATTACTCCATCGAATGCCATATTAAGCCCTTCATGGACTACCTGCTCTTCTAATTCTTCATAGGCATCGTGATCCAGTACTTTCATACCATACAAATCAGCGAAAGCTTTTTCGGCTTCGAGCCAGGGTTCATCCTCCCATTCAAGCTCCTTATACTTTTCCCACAATCTCTTTATGCTTTGATACGGCGAAAGCAGATTGCTATCGGGTCTGATCTCTTCAAAGCTAAATCTGCGCCTCAATGCTGCATCCAAAGCTTCCACACTGCGGTCTGCGGTATTCATAGTGCCAATCAGATACAGGTTGGGGGGAACACCGAATATTTCATTGCTGTAAGGCAGTGTGAGCTCGAGGGATTCCCCATTGCCTAATCGCTTGTCTTCTTCCAGCAATGTTATGAGTTCACCAAACACCTTCGAAACATTTCCCCTGTTGATTTCATCAATGATGAGTACAAATTTTTTCTCCTCATTGTCGGGCTTCTTCTCGGGTTGGTAAGATTTTAGCTTTTGAAGAATTGCTGGGTAATAAATATTTATACCAGCATTGCCAAGCTCCTCCCATCCATAATAATAGTTTCGTAAGGTGGCAATACTCAACGTGTGACCTGTACCACCGCTTGCTTTTCTAAACCTGATGGATGTTTTGGAGAAACCTGTAACTGTATATTCTTTCCCTTTTGTTTTGAGCGGGAATAACATGCCCTGGTTTCCTTCCCATTCCTCCCGAAAAAAATCAAAGGCTTCTTCAAATGACAACTTACCCTTCATTTTCTCTTTGCTGACATGCCAATTGCTTTTTGCCATGTTGGAAAGCGCCTTAAAAATGCCAGGTTGCACATCGTAGGTAACGCCCAATTTTTCGTCAATGCCAGGCTTGATGCCTTCTATAAAGTCCTCGTAACTCAGGCTTTGATGAAAAGTTATAAAAGCAATTTGCCCGGTTGGGTTTTCCCAGTCGGTAATCAACAAATTGTCAAACCTTTTCCTGATTTCATCCCTTGTTTTGTATTTCTCCTTCAACCCAGTTTCATCAAGCCCATCAATAATCTGAATGGCCCGCGACACGCTGGAGTATGTTTTGCCAGTACCGGGAGGCCCATACAGTATTTGATTTTTTGGGGGATCATAAGCAGGTCTACCTGAGTTTGTAGCTGCTTTACCGCTGACTGTATTGTTAGAAACAGGCGCATTTCTATACTTGACCATTCTTTCTTCAAGCTTTTTCATTTGATTATCGAATTCCTGCTTCGTGAGCCTATGCGCATTGAATTTTTTGAAGCTCCCTTTTGTTCTGGCAATCTCTGCATCAATGATGGGCCCAATAACTGATAAATCGAGGAGCATATCACCGACCATTTCATCTATGTCGGTATAGGAAGTTTTCCGAGGCTTCGTTTTATACACCTCCAACGCGTTTACATCGGGCGACTCATAATTAAGGCCAACGGCAGATTTGATAGCGGCTTTTAGATCTTGTATCAGGACAAGTGTTGCCTTATTCTGCTCGTTGTGGGGTTTTCTGCGCTGGGTAAACTGGAATAAATAAGTCAACGCCTTACCATCGGGCGTATATTCAAATACTGCATCGATAAGATCCATTGAACTTCCCGGGTAGGCTACGGGTATGTTCCAAAAAGTAGTGGCGAAATAGCCCGAGTTTTCCGTTCCTATAAAATAATCCCGTTCTGAACCCACGGAACCTTTTTTGCGCAATGAAAAACAGAGGTTTTGATCTTCACCGTGCTTCTTCAGCAGATAGTCATACACGGCCTTTTCGTATTCGTGATAATCAATCATTGAAGGAGATTATTATAGGGTTTGAAATGATATTTGAGAAGACTTTTCGCTATGCCGGATTACTTTTCAAAAACGATGAACTTCTTGTTATTAAAGGGCTTTACATTACAATCATTTAATCGGTTTCTGCTTGTTGAATCTTCGCCAGGTTTTTTCTGATCCGTTCATTTAGTTCTTGCTCTTCCTGCATTTGGGTTTCCAGCTCACTTTGAAGCTGGCGAAAGTTCTCGGCGAAATTGAAGTCGTCTTCATCATCGGGTAAACCAATATATCTACCAGGAGTGAGGACATAATCCATGCTACGCACTTCATCCATACCGGCACTTTTGCAGAAGCCCGGTATATCCTGGTATTCTTCGCGGCTGTTGAGCCAGTGGTGGTAGGTGTCGGCAATCCTGTTGATGTCTGCATCGGTAAATTCACGGGTGCGCCTGTTTACCAGGAACCCGAGGTTGCGGGCATCAATAAACAACACCTCTCCTTTGCGTTGACGGTCCTTCTTACGATTCAGGAACCACAAACAAGCGGGAATTTGTGTATTGAGAAAAAGCTTGGTGGGCAGGTTTACAATACAGTCGATTACGCCACCTTCCAGCATGCTCCTGCGTATCTCATACTCCTGTGCCTGCTTGGTGGTAAGAGCACCTTTACTTAGTACCACCCCTGCTTTGCCGGAAGGCGAAAGGTGGTAGAGCATATGCTGCAGCCATGCATAGTTGGCGTTGCCGGCGGGTGGGGTGCCAAACTTCCAGCGACCATCGTTCTTCAGCAGTTCGCCACTCCAATCGCTGATATTGAAGGGGGGATTGGCAATGATGTAATCGGCTTTCAGGTCGGGGTGCGCATCTTTTAAAAAACTGCCCTCAGCATTCCACTTTACCTGTTCGGGATCGATGCCCCGGATGGCGAGATTCATAACTGCCAATCGCCAGGTAGTCTGGTTACTTTCTTGTCCGTAGATGGTGATGTCGTCAATACGTCCCTGGTGCTGCAGTACAAACTTTTCGCTCATTACAAACATGCCGCCGCTACCACAGCAGGGATCGTACACCTTGCCATGATCGGGTTGCAGCATTTGCACCAGCAACTGCACCACCGAACGGGGTGTATAGAATTGTCCGCCCTTGCGTCCTTCCGCCAAAGCAAACTGACCAAGGAAGTATTCATACACTACGCCGAGCAGGTCTTTCTTGCGGGCCGCCTCGTTGCCAATGTTTATATTGTTGATGAGATCGATGAGTTCGCCCAACACCATTTTGTCCAACTGTGGACGTGCAAACTGCTTGGGAAGGACACCACGGAGCTTAGGGTTCTCCCGTTCTATATGGTCCATGGCGTTGTCAATGTCTTCACCAATCGTGGGCAACTTTGCCCTACTTACAAGGAATGACCACCGGGATTGTTGCGGCACAAAGAACACGTAGTTGCTGCTATAGACCAGTTTGTCCTCGGGGTCATCGTAGGCATGTTCGCCTTCCTTGTTTACGATCTTCTGGTAAAGTTCTTCAAATGCATCGGACACGTATTTCAGGAACAGCAAACCGAGCACCACATGTTTGTATTCTGCAGCATCTATGTTTTTCCGGAGTTTATCAGCAGCACCCCATAATACCTGTTCAAACGGTTTGTCTTCTACAGCCTTTTCTTTCTTTGCTTTTGCCATGATGAAATTCCAATTTGGCTAAATTAGCTCCAAACGTGAAAAATGCCGTAGCAACTACCTATTATTTGCTGATTGCCCGATTATCAATGTAGCCTTAGCCATAAAACACAACATTTATTCTTAGGTATTCCATCTTTAAGTTGTTCCTCATCATCCATTATGAAACAATAGCCATTCGTGAAAGAAGCTATTGAAATTCTGCTGCATGCTTCACTAAAGGTATTTGCTGCAAAACCAAAACTTCATGTTTTGATGACGCTAAAAGAGTAGAAGAACAAGCGACCTGCAAGATGCATGCTTTATCTTCTACCCTGTTTAGCAATTCTTTTGTCTTCAGTATGCAAATTCAAGACCGATCATCAGGCTCCGGCAACTACAACAGTAACAGCTGCAGCGAGAATTAAACCAATTGCCACCCAAAGACCTACGTGCTTCTTCTTAGTGGCAGTTACCGTTGCTGCTTTGGGTTCAGTTACTTGCGCTTTCTGCAACTGCCCGGCCTGAAGCAATGGAACATCTTCCGGTTTTATCTGGCGGAAATTTTTATAAGTGCCAGGCCAACCGCTTACCGTAGCCGTTACCTGTTTTTCATCACTGGAGGTTTCATACTTTGGCTCAATAAGCACATCGGCTTTAACTGAGTTCAGCGCGTTGTTAACTGCCATTTCCTTGGCCAGGTCTAACGATGACGGTGCCGATAATGTAGCTGTGCCGGTTATTTTGTTTGGCGCAACATCCAGGTCAGCTACAACGGGCTTATGAATCACCCCGGGACCATAAATGTCCATTGTTTTTGCAGTGTAAGAGTGATTAACAGTAGTGGCACAGGAACTGACTAAGACCGCTCCAATCATCAAAGGGAGAATTGACTTTTTCATGCTGCTTTTGGTTTTATTTATTATTGAAAATGCAAAGTAGGTTGCGGGTGACGGCTTGACGGGTAATGGCATACAGGCTAAGTGACGAACCACATCTTACTGGTCCATCCAGTGTTGATTACTTCAGCCAAATGTTCGCATGGATTCGTGGTATACGTAACGGCAGTCTGCATATATCTCATTTGCAGAGCATAGATTCAGTCTTGCATTTACCTGCCGGTCCCACATCCTGATGACCAGCAAGGTGGCTACAAGTTGTGTTTGTCCCCGCGAGAAGAAGAAGTAGGGAATTTCATTAACGCGGCTTAAGAAGCCTAACCCACCAACAGGTTTTCTTTGAATCATTGAAGCTTCCAAAAGGCTGGCCACCTTTTTGGATGACTCAATTTTACTGCAGACTTCATTAAACTTCCTTTCACCAAATTCATAGGCGTAAGCTGTGAATACCCTTGCCATTATTTCGTAGGAAGAGCCACAATCGCTGATATCATAATTCATAGTTCGTATTGCTTCCTTGCAGTTATGATTTACTGAACCTTCTTCGGCAGTGTTGTGAATTGACAGGATTCCATCCCATTTATTCGCCGGATTATGTGTGTGAAAGTAGACCTACCCATTCATTCACGATTGGGCGAAAACACCCTTTTTGCATAGGTAAAAACACCCCCTTTGCTACCCGTAAAAACACCCGGTAAAATGATACTTCAAAAAGCTACAAAAAGAAAAACTACCATATCAACTCAAAGAATTATTTACCAATGCCCCCATTCATAAAGGAATGCGTAAGCCTGATTTGAAAAAAGGATACTGTGTACAGGTAATATGGCTATGAATTATAAAAAAAAATATTTGCAGTTCAGGGGAACAACTTATTCAAAAGGAATTTATATTGGCTTAATTCAGCAATTGGTGTAGCGTTACTTACAAACCATCACCATTTGCCCTATTCATTGAAAATACTTTACTACTCATGAAAGAATTCATTTTGAACTTGCTTCCCCGTCTTAAGAAATACTCCGAAACTCTTGATCAGCAAGAGTTGTTTGTTGAGCAACCATGGGTAGTGCTGGATGAGGATGGAAACAAGCAGCAGTACATTTTTCGCAGGAACGGACGCCTGATGATGTCATTGAATGGAAAGGGAACAGAAGGAAAATGGGAGTTGATCCCCAATGCACAAAGCATGTGGATTGACATGGGTGAAGAAAAGCTACTGCTCAACCATGCATTTTTCAATAGAGGGGTGATGCTGCTCAAGCGGGATGGCTACAAAGGAGACATCATGGTACTTGCCAACCCGAATGTGGTTCCCAACCTGAATATTGCTCAATATCTCCAGCAGTTTATAGACAACGCCGACAGGGGCATCAGAGAAAGAAATTTGACTGATGTGGCTGGTTACATTAACAATCAACACAACCTGACGAACGAACAAGTTGAATTGGAGTTTCTGCACCACTCAGGTGCCACCTATTATATCAGGGGAACTGATTCATTCAATGATGTGAAGGGCAAACCTATATTTTACCTTGGGATGCCGCTGGAAGACGGCTCATATGTTAGCAGGAATGACAGAATCATAAAAGTTGAAAGGGGCATAATAACGCTAAGTGGTTACCTGGCTTACCTGGAAAATAACAGAGGCAGGTTTAATGTAATAACTGATGCCTCAAGAGAGGCGAAAATCGGAAACCAGATTTTCTTTAAAAAGTATGGAGATATCACCAATGATTACATCAAAGTGTACCGTAGCGGTTATTATGACTACTACCATGTGCAACTTGGCAAAATTGTAGATATCAAGGAAGTTCAATTTGTTACAATTATTATCGGGCTTGTTATAGTACTAATTCTTATCCTGGTTGGTTTGAGCAAGTAAAAATCAATCTGGATTACCGCAATTCACTGTGCTTTCATAAGCCATGTCCTTCGTACAATTCACCGGTTTGAATGAACCTGTAATCATTGCTTCTAAAGTATCTTCAATCGTTTCAGTTCCCAATAACACCTGGCCGTTACCTGCATGTCTACCAAAGCATCGTGAGCTTTGTCAAAACCACATCCGAACAGTTTGGCATGTAGTTCCTGGAGGGTTGGCCATTTGTAATCATCTGGCCAATTGGACAGTGGTTTCCGGATTTTGCAGAATTCGGTTGTTTCTTCCATGGTGCATGTTTTTCGTATCAGTGGAATCGGGTCCTTCATGCCACAGCGATGAAAAGCCGCACCCACCACCCTGGAGTCGAATTTCATGTTGTGGGCAACCAATCTTGTTGCCTTTTCAGCATGATGATTAAATTCCTCCAGCACGTCATGCAGCGGAATTCCAACCTCATGAGCTTTTAGGTGTGTAATACCATGAATCCTTGCAGAGTCTTCCGGAATCATGTACCCATTGGGTTTTACTACGTGGTTGCGTTCACTAACCAGGTTTCCTTTTTTGTCGTATAGTTGGTAGGCCAACTGAACAAGATGTGGCCATAAGTCTGGCCGCTTTGGCGACTCATTGCAGTCGTAAGGCAAACCCGTTGTTTCGGTGTCAAAAAATAGGTACATGGTATTTTGGTTTTGTTGGTTTTGGAAAGATTGATTGGTTGTAATGGGCGAGCCCTGTTGTTCTGATGAGTGTCGTATTATGAGGTTTTGTTCATGTCTGGCCCTACATTATAATATAGTCAAAAACTCCCTTTGCAGCAAGAGAAAGCACAGTTCAATTATTCCCCATCCGATAGCGATAAATTATGGTGGACAGACGTTTTCTTTTACTCCTAAAAAGCTCCTTCATTTGCCATTTTGAGTGTAGCTGATACAAGCACACATATGCTGTAAAACCAATCAGGCACGAGGCTGATATCATTGAAAAGAAACTTCAACCATAGCAATTGACAATATGGGCAATGCACCCTGTTGTGGCAGACATCATATTCTGATTTCCACACTGTCATTATGAGGACAATTTGGGCACAGCAGCATAAGCCGATAGCGATAATATGCATGATAATTACAAACCCGGTTTTAGTATGAATAGAAGCAAGTCTAAAAGCTAATGCCAGGATATGCGAGTTACCAATACTTGATGGAAACAATGGGAAGGGGAATATTTCTACTCCTCTTCCTTCCTGTTCAATTTCTCAGTCAACTTGTTCATTTCGATGCTTAGTCGCTGGTCCACAACTTTGGCGTAAATCTGTGTAGTTCGAAGATTGGTGTGTGCCAGCATTTTTGAAACAACATCAATGGGCACACCGTTACTAAGCGTAATTGTAGTTCCAAAAGTGTGCCTGCCCATGTACGTTGTAAGGACTTTCTTGAGCTTTACTGCTGCCCCAATTTCCTTTAACGCCCTGTTCATCGGCTGGTTCTTTTTTACAGGAAGCAGGCGCTCCTCCAAATTTGCTGCTGCATAGGACTTGTACTTTTCAATCAACATTAAGGGCACAGGAAGCAAGGGAACCTGAACAGAGGTGCCAGTTTTTGTCCTCTCCAGCATCAACCAGGGCTTACCATCGATGCCGTTACTGATGTGCTTCCGCGATACCTTCAGTACGTCGGCATGTGCCAACCCAGTGTAACACTGGAATACAAATACATCCTTTACTGCAGATAAACGCTCTGTTGGAGGTTCCCACTCCTGCAATTGCTTCAGTTCCTCCTTTGTGAGAAAATCCCTTGGTGTAGTTTTCAGCCTCATTGAATAATTGGCAAATGGTTCGTTATCCATATAGCCTCTTATTCTTGCGAAGCGAAGAACTGTTTTCAGGTGCTGCAGACGCTTAACCGCAGAATTGTGGTTGTTCTTTCGTTCGACTTTGAGAAAATGCTCATACCTGGAGAGAAAGCCAGAATCAATTTGGTCAAGGGTGATATCTGGCTTTTTAAGATTCGCTTTCAGGAAAAGAGAGAGCAATCGAAAGGCTGAATCATACTTTGCATATGTGCTTTTTGAATACCCAATACCAATTTGAGACCGGATTTCATCATTGTGTTCCTTGAATACTTCCAGTAAACAATGGACACTTTTGGCTTTTCCATGATATGCTTCCTGTATATCGGCAACAGTGAAGGATTTTCTTGACCGAAGCAGGTCATCATAGATATAAAGAATGCGTGTCTGGAAGGTAACCAGCAGGTTGTTTATCTGTTTAGACTGGTCGCATGTTCCTTTTACCCGCTGCTTTTTAGCATCCCACAGGTTTGGAAGCACCTTCAAGTGGGTATTGATGTTGCATCGTTTGTCGAGATGAGTAATGCGGATCATTATGGGGGCTCGTCCTTGGCTATCAAGCCTCAGTTTGTACAACCAAAACAATGTGTTCATGGCTTTGTGCTTTGAAGCCGGATGCACACGGTATGGTTCGACTCCAAAAAAACTCCACTATTCGAACCTGTGACCTAATCTGTGACCTTTTTCATGAAAAACGCAGACTATCAGGAAAAATGGAAAATTCTCACAAGTCATTGATAACCATTCATCAAACAAAAAAGGCCCGCATTGCTGCGAACCTCTTTCTTAAAGCTTGTGGAGAATACCGGAGTCGAACCGGTGACCTCTTGCATGCCATGCAAGCGCTCTAGCCAGCTGAGCTAATTCCCCTCTCAATTGGGCGGCAAAAATAGGTGCAACCACCATTTCACCAAAAAAGGATTTAAAAAAAATGCCAGCCTGAATTTGGCCGGCATTTTTGATAGTATTATTTGAGTTTAGTCACCCCAGATTTCTCCCTCGCCATTCAACCACTTTTTCACCAGGTCGGTGGTCACACTCTTCGGCCTTTCAATGGGGAAGCCCAGCGCCCTCGACCAGCACTGGCTGGCAAGCACACCCATGGCTCGGCTCACGGCAAAAAGCACAGTATAGAATTCATATTCCTTCATGCCAAAATGCACCAGCAATGCGCCGCTATGTGCGTCTACATTCGGCCATGGATTTTTTACTTTTCCCAGGCTTTCCAATATTGGTGGCACTACTTCGTAAATCTTCCAAACGGTGCGGCATAGTTTGTCTTCACGCATGTATTTCTTACCGAATTCCATTTGGGCTGTGAAACGTGGGTCGGTAATGCGTAATACAGCATGGCCATAACCCGGCACTACCTTGCCTTCAGCCAGGGTTTCCTTTACATAGGTTTCTATTTGTTCATGTGTTGGCAAGTCGGTGTCCAATTTCTCCTCCATTTCAAATATCCATTTAATCACTTCCTGGTTGGCTAAACCATGCAGCGGACCCGCAAGACCGTTCATGCCGGCAGCGTAACTCAGGTACGGATCGCTGAGCGCTGACCCAACAAGGTGGGTGGTATGTGCGCTTACGTTGCCGCCTTCATGATCTGCATGAATGGTCATATAAAGGCGCATCAGGTCCATAAAAGTCGGGTCGTCGAAGCCCAGCATGTGGGCAAGGTTGCCTGCCCAGTCGAGCATTCCATCCGGCGTAATGTCGTCACCATTGTAATACTTGCGGCGATAAATGTAAGCTGCAAGTCGTGGCAGCCTGGCCAAAAGAGTAATGCTGTCATCAAAAGTGGCTTCCCAGTAATCCTTTTTAGCCATACCATTGGCATAATTCTTTGAAAACACACTTTCCGTTTGCAAAGCCATCACACCGGTAACATACATGGTCATTGGGTGAGTGGTGATGGGCATGGCGTCAATAATCTTGAAAACGTGGTTGGGCACATGGCTCTTGCGCTGCAACACATCGGTTACATGCATTGCATCTTCTTCAGTGGGTATTTCCCCAAGCATCATCAGGTGAAAAAGACCTTCAGGCAAAGGCTCTGAACCACCTTTCGCCCTTGGTAGTTTTTCGATTAATTCCGGTATAGAATAACCACGGAAACGAATGCCTTCATGGGCATCGAGTAAGGATGTTTCGGTAACCAGGCCGGTAATGCCCCGCATGCCCTGGTAAATCTGGGCAAGTGTCACTTCTCCAATTTTCTTGTTGCCATGTTCCTTCAGCATTGCCCTGATGTCCGCCGCTGCAACATCTGACTTAGCTTTAAATCTGTCCTTTAAAACACCCATTATTCAAAGTTTAAGAAAATAAAAATTGCATTCGATGTGAATGCGTCAAAGTTAGCTGAATCGATGCATGCAATAACAGGAATGAAAACACAATGTTGCCTTGTCAAAGAATAATCCCGTAGCTACTGGCTTTCATCAATCATTATCCGTGAAGTTTTGAGCTATTGCTTTGGCTGCAATGAATCCTGAGCTCCATGCATGCTGAAAGTTGAAGCCGCCGGTTACGCCATCCACATTCATTATTTCTCCAGCGAAGTACAGATGGGGGATTTTGCGACTTTCCATGGTGTCATGGTTCACTTCGGTAGTATCAATGCCCCCGGCAGTTACAAACTCATCTTTGAATGTGGTTTTGCCGCTTGCCTGCACATCATAGGCACAGAGTTTTTTTACCAGCAGGTTTTGTTTGGCAGCAGGCAGTTCTGCCCAACGAAGGTTTGGGTCAATACCGCATACCTGCAGTAGGAACTCCCAAAGCCGTTGTGGAAGTTTTATCCAATCCGTTGATACCACTTTCCTGCCTCCATATTCATTTCGATGCAGCATGATATGTTCCCGCAAACTGGTTTCATTGAAACCGGGCAACCAATTGATGATAGCAGTGAAATGATAGCCGAGTGCATGGAGGTCGCGGGCTGCGAAGGCCGACAGTCGCAGCACAGCGGGACCACTAAGGCCCCAATGTGTGATCAGCAACGGTCCGGCTGATTCCCATTTCATACCTGCAATTTTTACCTGTACAGGCGCAGATACCCCCATGAGTTTGGTAATAGGATGACCCGGCAAATTAAATGTGAACAAAGATGGTACCGGCGGCACAAGTGTGTGCCCCGTTGGTAGCAGCAGCCAGTCGAACATTTCAGCCTTGGGAAAACCTCCACAGGCAATGCACAAAGAATCCGCTTCAATACTGCGCTGCGTGGTGGAATCTATTTTCCACTTGCTGCCATTTTTAGAAATGGTTGCTACCTGGAAATTCAGCAGCAATTCCACCTTGTATTTATTGGCTTCAGCCAGCAGGCAATCCATGATGGTTTGGGAATTGTTTGATACTGGAAAC
>JBBIOQ010000061.1:0-23727 GCA_037443285.1 Sphingobacteriales bacterium
GTAGGCATATTTGGCGCTGTAGTACGAGTATTTGAAGTTGCGGCCCACGCCGTTGAGTACCGTGTAAATAGGCATATGGGGGAAGCGGCTGAGGCGCTGGTTGATATCGGCCAGCGATTCCTTGAAACTGTAGCCCTGCCTGAGCACAATGATGCTGATATCGGCAAACTGCTGCAGCAGGGTGGCATCGGTTACTACGCTGAATGGCGGTGTATCGATGATGATGTAATCGAATTGCTTTTTTAGTTCCTCCATCATTTGCGGCATGCGGGGGCCAAGGATGAGTTCGGCCGGGTTGGGGGGCACCGGGCCAGTCGGCAGTATCCAGAAATTGCCGTTGTAGCCGGGTATTTCCACCAGCATGTCACCAATGTTGCCCCCACGGGTAAGCAGGGTACTAATACCGGCATCTTTTTTCAAACCCAGGTTGCGTAGCAGGCGGGGCTTGCGCAGGTCAAATTCGAGGATGACCACCTTCTTATTGAGCAGGGCATAGCTGGCGGCGAGATTGAGGCTGGTAAAGCTTTTACCCTCGCCGGGGCGGTGGCTGCTGATGAGGATGGTTTTGATTTGCTCGGCCTTGCCGGTGAAGCTAATGGCCGTGCGGATGCTGCGCAACTGTTCGGCTACCACCGTGCGGGAATTGGAACGAATCTGGATGGGGGTTTGCATTTTGCGTACAAAACTGATCTCACCCAGCATGGGGGCCTGGCATTTGATTTCGATATCGCGGCTATTGCCCACTTTGTTGTCAAAAAAGTCCATGACCACAAAAATGAGAAAGGGTACCAGCAGGGCCACCGCCAGGGCAATGCCCTGCACCAAATTCTTTTGTGGCTTCACCAGGCCGGCAGGCCTTGCACGTTCAATGGTGCGACTGTCGTTAACGTTGCCTGCCAGGGTTACCGCACTTTCCTCCCGCTTTTGCAGCAGGTAGAGGTAGATCTGCTGTTTTACACTGCGGTCACGGCTTATCTGTACCAGGTTTTTTTCCATGGAAGGAATATTGCCGATGCGGCTGCGCAGGCGGGTGTCCTGCCGCTTCACATCGTCAAGGGCAATGGTGTAGGCAGCTTTCAGGTTTTTCACATTTTCGAGCAGCGAGATTCGGATGTCTTTAATCTGTGCTTCCAGGTCGAGCAGGGCGGGGTTTTTGATGCCGGCCCTTTCGGAAAGGCGGCCGCGCTGCAATACCAGTTCGTTGTGGCGCTGAATGAGTATGGCAAGGCTGGGCTCCGCCAGGCCCAGGGTGCTGGGTACCAGTCGGGGATTGTCCTGGTTCAGGAGCAGTTCCCTTTCAAGGGCATCAACAATGTTCAGCTTGGTTTCCTGCTCCGCTTTTTGCCTGTCAATGTCCTTGGCCATATCGAGGTATAGCTCCGCTTCGGAGGATACATCGGTTACATTATTGGCCCGCTTAAAACCTTCCACATCGCTTTCCACGCTGCGCAGTTCCCGCTCCATTACGGCCAGCCGGTCGTTCAGGAAGTCGATGGTATTGGTAGTCACCAGGTTCTTATCAACCAGGCTCTGCTGGTTGTACAGCTCAATGAGGGATCGGAGGGCTGCGGTGGCCCGGGCGCCGTGAAAATCCCTGAGCGTAAGGGAGATAACAGATGCCAGCTTACCCACGGCTTTTACCTCGAGTGATCCTTTTAGGGAGGCAGCCGCCGCTTCCACCGGCCGCAGGTACAATATATAGTCAGGCCGGGCTTCCAGTTGGGCAACTGATTTTGCATGGAAATCAATATTGGGCCAGATGCGGAAACGCATGTTTTTAAATAGATACCACTCTCCCAGTTTCACCGGCATATCCCTGCCTTCTTTGGAAAATCGAAGTTTCCAGGTCTTATCGGCCACATTAAGGAACCATGTATAGCTGCGGTCAATAGTATCGGGGTTGGCCATTTCTACGCGGAAGGGCAGGTCGGCACCATAGCTGGTCCAGGTAGCAATGCGCCCCTTGTTTTTCACAGTGAGGTAGAGCTGTTCCCTCAAGACTACCGCTTCCAGCAGATCAATACTGTGCAACACTTCTATCTCATTCTCCACCAGTTTGCCCTTGCCGCCAAAATTCAGTTCTTTCAGCAGGGGGTTATCAAAAGCCGAGCCTCCGCCCTTTTTTTCATCCTTGATCATGATGGAGGCAGTGGCCTGGTACACCGGTTCGGTATACCGCAGGTAAAGCCAGGCCGCAGCAAAGCAGATGAGCAGGCTGGTCACAAACCAGGGCCATACCCGAACCAGCCGGAACAACCAGCCTTTCACGTTGATTACTTCATCCTGCTGATCTTGCAGGTAGTGCTGTTGCTGGGTACTTGAATTTTCAATCATCTTGTTCTAATAAATTGTTGGAAATCGTTGCCGCAACGTCAAATGGAGTATTGTTATGCGGCAATATCAGGGGTGAAACTGCCCTATGGAAACAATTATCAATGTAATCACACTGGTGACCACCGGCACCCAAAACTGCCAGCTTTCGCCCAGCATACCCTTGTTTTTGTTGGGTTCCACATACACCACATCATTTTGGCGGAGCTGGAAATAAGGCGATTGTATGCTCTGGCTGGTATTGAAATTGAGGTGTGCCACTTCCATTTTACCGCCTGTCTTACGCACTACTTTTACATTAAAGCGGTTGGCATACACAGTCATATCGCCGGCGGCGCCCAGGGCTTCGAGTACGTTGATGCTTTCGCCCTGCACGGGTACCACTACGGGCCTGTTCACATCCCCTATCACCGTTACCTTAAAATTGGTGAGGCGTACAGATACTACTGCATCCTTCAGGTAGTCCTTGAGCATGCCTTCCAGGAATTTCTGAAGCTGGTCGGTGGTGAGGCCGGCTACCTGCTTATCGCCCAGCACGGGAAGAGTGATGAAACCCTGCTGGTTCACAGCATAAATATTCTGGAACGACTGGGAAGGCATATTTACTCCACCAGGCACACCAGAACCTGGCACTGTGGGCGTAGCCGTCATCAGGTTGAAAAACTGGGCTGCTTCGGGTGCGGTGCTGCTGATAGTAATCTGTACCTGGTCGTCGGGTTGCAGGCGCAGGGGTTCGTAGGGGTAGAGGTCTACATAATGCACCCGGGAAGTGTCGCTCAGGTCCTGGAAATACGCCAGTTGCTTGGTGTTTTTGCAGGAGGTTAGGAAAAGGAGGCTCAGGAGGAGGTGAGGTATTAGATTGAGTTTGCGGAGGAAGGACTTTATCATAGAAAGAGATGTTTTTTTGCAGGGAAATGGAGGGTGTTCACGGGCTTAAAGGTTCAAAGGTTCCTGAGTTCACGAGTAGGTTGCGGTGGCTTTTGCTTTGAAGTTCAAATGCTTCGATTCTCTGAATCTATCATTAGCATCACCGGTCTGGAGACCGGCCTTCATCAACACTTCCAGGTGCCGCTGGGCGAACACCTGGAAGAACCTGGAAGAGACCCCCTTTTGAGGGAATGGGAGGGGGGCCTTCGCAATTACGAAATCACATGCTCATATTGCTGATGTCCTTTGTACCTGGTTTCTCGAAGGTCGTGGGCTACCATTTCTTCTACCAGGGCGGGCAGGTCGTAGGTGGGGGTCCATCCGAGTTGGGTTTTGGCTTTAGTGGGGTCGCCAATAAGCAGGTCTACTTCGGTGGGCCGGAAATACTTGGGATCCACACATACCACTTCGGTGCCGATGGCCAATTGGTAATCGGGGTACAGGCAGCCGGCGATATAGCCCTTCTCTTCCACCCCGCTGCCGCGAAATTCGATGGTGATGCCCGCTTCCGCAAAGGCCATGCTTACAAAGTCGCGAACGGGAGTGGTAATGCCTGTAGCAATTACAAAATCATCGGGTTGGGGTTGCTGCAGCATTCGCCACATGGCTTCCACATAATCTTTGGCATGGCCCCAGTCGCGCCGGGCATCCAGGTTGCCGAGGTGGAGTTTATCCTGCATGCCGAGGGCGATAGCTGCTACGGCACGGGTAATTTTGCGGGTCACAAAAGTCTCGCCGCGGCGGGAGCTTTCGTGGTTGAAAAGTATACCGTTGCAGGCATACATGCCGTAGGCTTCGCGGTAGTTCACGGTAATCCAGTAGGCATACATCTTGGCTACGGCATAAGGGCTGCGTGGATAGAAGGGGGTCATTTCACTCTGCGGCACTTCCTGCACCTTGCCATAGAGTTCGCTGGTACTGGCCTGGTAGATGCGGGTTTTCTTTTCGAGGCCCAGGATGCGGATAGCCTCCAGCAAGCGCAGGGTGCCAATGGCATCGGCGTTGGCGGTATATTCCGGCGTATCGAAGCTCACCTTTACGTGGCTCATCGCAGCCAGGTTATAGATTTCATCAGGTTGGGTCTCCTGGATAATGCGGATGAGATTGGTACTATCGGTCATATCGCCGTAGTGCAGGCGAAAGCGAACATGCTTTTCGTGCGGGTCCTGGTAGAGATAATCTATGCGGTTGGTATTGATCAGTGAGGACCGGCGCTTGATGCCATGAACCATATATCCCTTCTCAAGCAGGAGTTCAGCGAGGTAGGACCCGTCCTGACCGGTGATGCCGGTAATGAGAGCAACTTTCATAAGTAAACGAGTTTTTTTTAGGTTGACAGGGGGCAGAAGGTGCAGAATGGGAAGTAAGTGTACTGACTTCAAAACCAGCTGAATTGACATTTATGGTTGCTGTTCTTTGGGTGATGGTACCTTGAAAATCATTGCAGCATACGAATTCAAAACTTTCGACCAGACACACGTTGATTCAATAATGTCAAACGACAAAAAGGCTTCCCTGGAAGGCAGAGCTTCGCTACCTCAGTCACATAAAGCGTTTGAGAAGAGCAAAAAAACACACTTACAGTCCTGTTCCGTTTTGTTAACAATGGAATCAGAAACGTTCACATCACGCTCAACAATGTCCGATGACATTAGCAGTTAAGAAAAAGCGAACTAGCGCTTTCCCACTTCTTTGCAGGTTATGTTACCCTGCAAATAATGAAATACCCTGATATCCCAAAAAACAAAACCATTCCTCTGCCGTCTATTTCTATTCATCTATCCTTTCTTCATTTCCCTTGTTCCCGGTTAACCTGCATTTGCCCTGCCAACATCAACCTTTACTATTCACCATCCCCTTGTCAAAAAGCCAAATCCTGAAATATCTACAATTTCAATTCCTATTGATGTCCTGCATGGCAGGAAATTCACTCTTTCCAACTGTTCGAATAAGAATTGAAAACCCCTGGCAGGTTTTAGGCTGAAAGACATGAAAGCTCGTAAAGGTTTCAATTTTCTGCCCGAGCCGCAAATGTATTGAAACAGGATTACAGAAATCAATGACCTAAATCTTTGGGGAATATTGTTTTCCACCATCTTTCTCAAATATTTTTTTTTGCGCATACAAGGAAATGAAGGGCAATTAGCCTAGCCTAATCTTGCGAACACTGATACTTATGAAATAGAAGTAACGTAAGATTCAAACTCTATTACTTTGGGCGGTTCACCAATTGTGCAAAACTTTCAGCAGTTCGGCTCCCCGGACTTACCAAGTTGACCGTTGACAGGGGAAGAATTTGAATGTGAAATCTAAGATTGAGATTCGGGGTAGTCGTTTTTGCTGGCTAAGGACTACCTACCACGATCTACCGACTTCCGGCTTCCAATCTCCCCCCTGCGGTTCTTCGAGGAGTTAGCGTAGCGCACCGCGAAGTTCAAATGCCACGATTCTCCGAATAGCAATATCCGTGCGAATCCGGTCAGGAGACCGGCCAATATTTGAACTTCAAAGTGCCGCAAAGCGGACACTTTGAATAACAGGTTTTCGTTGACCGTTGATTGTTGACTGTTGCCCGAGGGGCAAATTCCGGAATCCCGACTATCCGGACTTTCCAACTAGCAGCTCGCAGCTCGTAGCTCGCAGCTTCTTCTCACGACTTGCAGCGTGCAGCATATTGCTTGCTTCCCCCATAGATATTTCATACCAAAGCGTACTCAAAGCGTAGGATAGTTCGTGAAAAGCCTACTTATCCACATGGGAGGATTCGGATTTAGATGCAGATTTAGATTCAGATTCAGATTTGAGATTCAAGGCAATTATGTCTCCGGACTCCGGTCTTCCCGAGTTCCCATGTTCTTCGAGGTGTTAGCGAAGCGCACCCGTCCGGTTGGCCGGGCTGGCCGCGAAGTAGCAATGCTGCGATTCTCTGAATCGCCATAATCAAATAAACCGGTCTGGTTACCGGCTACCATCTAAACTTTATAGTGCCGCAGAGCGAACACTTCGAAGAACGCAGACTAAGGAGCGAGCAGCGCAAAGCGAGTAGCCTGCAGCGTACATTTGCCGCATGAACTATTTCGAACTGTTTGACATCCCCATGAGCCTTGTGGTGGACAAGTCATCCATCAACCGCAAATACTTTGAACTGCAGAAAAAATACCACCCCGATTATTACGGCCAGGGAACTGAAGAGGAAAAAGAGGAGGCATTGGAGAAATCTTCGATGGTGAACAAGGCCTTCAGGACCTTTAATGACCCCGATGCCACCTTGAAATACGTATTGCAACTAAGAGGATTGCTGGAAGAGGAAGAGAAGTACCAATTGCCTAACGATTTCCTGATGGAGGTAATGGAACTAAATGAAATGAAAATGGACGGAGCGGAGGATGAATCTGTGAAAGCCAAAAGCAGTGAATTGATGCAACAGGTTTTTGATGAAGTGAAGGATGTATTTGATGGATTTGATGAAAGCACGACCTCGGAGGCCGATTTGCTTAGGCTGAAGGATTATTACTACAAGAAAAAATATTTAGACCGCCTGTTGGCGGAATAGGTGCTGGGCAGTAATATTGCACCCCGCGAAAAAGCCCGGATGGCGGAATTGGTAGACGCGTCAGACTCAAAATCTGGTATCAGCAATGATGTGCAGGTTCGATTCCTGTTCCGGGCACTACTAAAAACTAAAAGCCTTGATAGCATTGACTTTCAAGGCTTTTTCTTTTTCTTATCCAGCACTGCAGAAGTTTGCAACTGCATCAGCTTTTGGCTGGCGCATTCAATAATTCATTCAAATACTCTTTGAGTTCCTTGTCATTTTCAGGATATGGGCACCGCATTTCAGAAATAATGCCATTTCTGTCAATCAAAATAAAGCGGGGAATAGCCAGAATCTGGTACCTCCTTTGAAAAATCTTTCCCGAATAATCAATTACCTGAATGCCTGGGAGTTTTTCGGTTCCAATAAATTTTTTCCATTTCCCGAGGTCCTTTTCGCGGTCAACTGACAACCCTACAAAAACTATATCACTTCTGTTGGCATATTCTTCTTCAATCTCCTTTAAATAGGGCAATTGTCCTTTACACGGACCACACCATGTGGCCCAAACATCCACAAAGACTACCTTTCCTTTGAATGCACCCAGGTTGATCATTCTGCCCGAAGTATCGGCAAACGGTGTATTTATTACCTGCTTGCCAATAAAGGGCGTGTCAATTGATAGTGTACTAATTGTTCTATCGTAAATGGCTTTCAATTCTTCTGTGCTGAAATATGGTTTGTTTGGCAACAAATTCATTTTCACTTCTCTCCAGTTGGTCATTTCATTTACATTCAATTCCCAGGCAAGCAGACAGCTTTTTGCTTCAGGCGTACAAAGTTGCTCAACCTGGTAACCGAGTTTTGAACCAGGTGGGAGTTTTTCCTTCTCTTGTGCAGGCATTAAAGCCCACTGCAATTTTGAAACGTAACTCACCAAAAGTTGCGCATCTGGAAACTTATAAATAGCCTGCTGGCACAATATCTTCCCATCACTGAACTGCCGGAAGAAGCTACTGGATTTTTCATTATTGAATCCTTTAAAAAATGGACCTGCGTAGCCCATCGAAGATTGGTGTCTTGCCAAATACAATAATGCGGACAATCGCACATCGAATTCACCCAATGATAGAAACATTTGCTTAAATGCCACACTTCCACTACCCAAACTATCAGCAACGAATTTTGCTAAACCATCATGCATCCTTGTGTAATCAGCCGCAAATTTTTCCTCCCCTTCTTCTTTGATTGGTTGTGTGCTCGTATAATTGAGATAGCGTGTCACAGGGTATGAATAGGCATACCATTTGGCAAGCATTTTGTTTTCTGCCGAACCTTGCCTGAGGACATATTTTGCCTGCACTCTTCGCCCTGAAGTGTCGGCTGAGGCGTTGTAAATTATTATGTCCAAACTGTCGCCGGGATTCAACAAAATCTTTGCCTTCAAATCATAATAATCAATAGAAATTAACCTGCTACTACTTATTGAAACCGGAACCATAAAGTCTGGACTTGTTGACCGGATAGACGCCAATGCCAGATTGCTGAAATCCTCGAAAGCGGTTAAGTTAAAATCAGATGCTAACCTAAAGCCATCTACATGCACCCGTACAAAAGCAACCCTGGAATTCTTGTCTACTTGTGGAAATCCAGTTGCCCTTGAAACATCAGTATTCTTTATCATTTCCGGGCTAAAACGGTCATTGAAATGGCGCTTCACTGTCTCGTTACATATCAAAGCTTTTACTGAATCATCATCCAACTTGCTATTCAACGCATCTTTGGAAGTTCCTTTGGACATTAGCATTTGCCTGTACATTGAATAGTAATACTGCTTCAGTTTAGTCATTCCTCCCATACTGAACAAGGCATTCCCGCAATACATTTTCAAATCTGCAAAGGCTGCGTTCAACAACTTTTGAAAGGTTGGATTCGGAACGGCCGAATCAATAATCCTCCAATTGTCAACATAAAAATCAATGGGAGTAAACTTCAATTTCGCTGAGGCGGCTTCTTTGAAAACTTTCTCAAACTGCGGATTAGTCTTGCAGACAACACCGGATAAATAGGCCGATAGTTGCGGCTTATATTGCTTGTATGATGCATTAAATTTATCCATGTCAGGATCTTCATCAATACTCATAAATGTTGACCGGAATTGCTGGAACTTTTGCTGCCATTGCAGCAAAATGCTATTCTCTGCAGAGTTGTTTACTAAACTGCACTTGGGAAATGATTGCTGAAACGCTCCATTCTTCAATTCAATCCGTAGATCCAGTTTGTCATTTTGCTTTACAAACAATACCACTTCGAAATTCTTCGGATCTTTTTGCTTAATCCCCTGTTTTGCAAAATCCTTGATGATAAGTTTCACAAACTCGCCTTCACCGGATGCCGGCACAGCAAAATAAAATCGGGTATTACTTTTGTTGATGGAATATTCAGCATAATTCTGTTGTACACCTTGCACATTACGAAACAAGGTAACAGTGGCATTCCTCAATCCAACTACTTCCCCCGACAGCAGGGATGCAGGCACTTCCGCTTTTGAATTTATAGCAGGCCCAAACAATACGAGCCACAACGCCAATGATTTCACGAGTTTCATTTTCAACGATGTTATTGATTACAAAGAATATTTCAACTGAAATGCAATTGGCGATAATACCAACTTATAGTTTAAAATAAACCGCCTGCAAACATGCTGCAGACGGCTATTTTTCTTAGACTGGCATTAGCCACCAACAAGCACTTATCCTTTGAATTCTTCCATATGCTTAATCCTGTCAAGTATATCCATCAAATGCGCCTTGGTATATGCATCAGTAACGCGAGGAAGGATGGCATTGATTTCACTCTTTACTGTTTTCAAATCGCCTTTCAATACAGAAACAATATCATTTTCTGTTTGCAAAGGATCTGTTGACCTAAGTACATCCGATATGGCACCGATATAGGTCTTTTGCAGGTTTCTTCTATAGATATCAATAGCAGCATTACCACCCTTCAGCTCTTTCCATACGGATTTATGAATGGCGCCAATGTACTCGGACACTGGCAATGCTAATTTGCCATATGTCAGTTCATTGCCCACAATTTTATTCATCACATCTGCATCCAACAATGTATTGAGAACACGCTCCTGAACATCAGAAACATAGTTAGGGAAACGGGGACGATAAGTTTTCCCTGTTACATCAGGATTCATCAGCCATTCGGGCGTTGTAAACAACTCATCTCCAAAGAAAGCAACACTGGACAACTGCTTTTCTTTGGGAGTGCAGGTGTACACAGGCTTCGAATCGCCATCCACCCTGATTGTTTTTTCAACTCCACCCACATATTTCATTACATGGCCCATATACCTGTAGTACTGCCCGAGAATCTGTGAGTACGCTTCGGTAAGATTTTTGTAAACTCCGTCTTCTTCAAAAGTCCATTTAGGAAGTTCTTTTGATATGCGTTGCAGATTCTTGATGCCATACTTACTGGCCTTCACTGCATCATCACCGAGGTCTTCGGTCTGGCAACGAGGGTCAAAACGCTCCAATTCTCCTTCACCGAACCAAAGGCGTGGATTGGCAGCATTTCTTTTTGCAACTTCTTTCTTGAGCAGGGCATTTTCCTCTTCAGCAGATTTGCCGTTCAGGTATTTATAACCAAACTCAATGGCCCACTTATCATACTCACCAATACGCGGAAAGAGGTTTTCCCTGGTGATTTTATCTTCTGGCTGTGCCACATAATTGAAGCGGGCATAATCCATGATGCTGGCTGTATGGCCATGGATTGTTAGGTAACTGTTGCTACGCAGGCTATCAACTGGTGTCTGCGAACTACTGCCGAAATTATGGCGCAAACCAAGCGTGTGTCCAACCTCATGACTGGAAACAAAACGGATAAGATTTCCCATCAGCTCGTCATCAAACTTCACTTTGCGGGCACCACTATCTATAGCGGATGTTTGAACCATATACCAGTTCTTCAGGATGGTCATCACGTTGTGATACCAGCCAATACGAGTCTGGATAATTTCACCACTGCGGGGATCCTGTACACTGGGGCCATAGGCATTCGGAATGGTAGAAGGCAGATAGTTGATAAAAGAATACCGGGCATCATCCATGCTCATAGTGGTATCATTTTCTGGCCATTCCTTTCCTACGATGGCATTTTTGAATCCTGCCTGCTCGAAAGCATTCTGCCAGTCGTTGATACCTGCTATCAGGAATTTGCGCCATTGTTTGGGCGTTGCAGGGTCTATATAAATCACAATGGGCTTTGCAGGCTCAACCAATTCACCACGCTTCCACTTTTCCATATCAGCAGGCTTGGGCTCTAAGCGCCAGCGCTTAATAAAATCCTTTTCTTCCACCTTCTGCTGTGTATCGCTGAACTGATAGAAATAATCACCGAAATATCCTACCCGCTTATCTGCATAACGACGCTGCATTGGCTTTGCGGGCAGCAATACAAAGGAAGTATTGGTTTCCAGGGTCACAGGTGTATTCGGCGGAAGTTGTTGAGATTTTCCGGTAGTTGACTTGCTGAGTTTAATCTCTACATTGATCGGGAATGCCTTGATGGATTCAATATCAATATCCCGAAATGCATTTACGTTGGCATTGTTTGCTAATGGAGATCCATCCATTACACTGTTGAAAAGGCTTTTGTCTTTGATCAGTCTTGACACTTCCACCACTGTCGACTTGTTTCCATAAGCCAAAATGGGAAGTTTCAGGAAAATAGGGTTAATGCTGGCGTTTGAGACTGCTTTGGCAATGGAGCTGCCGGAATCGGCTTCGTTCACCACTAAGTCGTATTTTATAAGAATAGATGAATCCTTGCCTTTATCAAATATGATAGTCTTTTCATCGAGTTCTTCGCCGGGATACATACCCATTAGAGCAGAGACTTTTGTCAAACGGTTGATCACCAAGACAGAGCGACCAATCAGGCTGTCGGGAATTTCAAAAAGCACCCTGTCCCTAAGTTGATGAACTGTAAATAAACCTTTGAAGGATTTAAAATCCTTGGTAACCACTTTTTCATATGGCTTAATGGCTGCGGGTGGCGCACTAATCTTGGTAGTGGTATCCGCTGTTGCGGTGGTGCTTGTTCCAGTGCCAATAGGCAAAGGTATTTGTTGAGCACTGGCACCTATTGAAAGTGCAACCAGGCAAGCTACTAATCCAACAATATTTTTTCTTGATAACATAAAATACTTCTTTAAAAATTGTTCTATTTATGAATGATTTTTAGCTCAACCTGCCATGCAGGTTGTTTGCATTTTAAAAATTGTACTCTTCAGCAGTTTTGGAAATTTCTATTCCCGAAATTTCCTTAGCCTTAGTCAGAAGGTTCATCAACCTGCCTGAAGAAGCAACATCCCATTTGACCACCAGGGGTATTGTAAATCCCGGTCCGGATAATTCATAATCCGTACGCTTGTATTGTGCTGTTGGATTATTCCGAAAATCAACCACCACAGCATTCCTGCTTTGCATACTCAGGTTGAGCAATGTTGGAATGGCAAGTGCCTTAAGCGATTCAAACATTTCCAGCAAATGTTCATCCTGGCTGGCATCGGGCAGGCTAATGTTGATGCAAGACCTTACAGAACCATCAATGAATTCATCTGCATTGGAAACAGCAATTCCATTTGTTGGCGAAACTGCCTCAAATGGCAGTGGCGCCTGGCTAAAGCAATTCCCAGATGCATCTCCATTATTCAACGATGGCATTTTAGGGCGCCCCATTGCCTCGACAACAGGAGCCTTGCTGTATCCGGGTAATTTATTGCGTTCCTTGGGTGGCTCACAACTGATGCCACTAATCAGTAAAGCAGTAATAACTGCCATTAAGTTAAACTTCATGTGCATTTCTTTTTTTAAATGTTTATAACCCTTTTGTTTTCTTGAATTCAATATCAACAATCTTTTCAAAGCCACTGTACGATGATAATGGTGTGCCGAGTTCGCCATTGTTGCCAATCCTGAAGAAGTATACATTGTTGCCATTCCCATTGGCAGTTTCATCAGTAGCTACTACCAAAACACGGCCATCATTTGCAGGAAGCGGTGTATTGGGCTGAACGCTTGTTCCCGAATAATTTGATTTGAAAATTTCCATCACTTTGATAACTGTACCCGGGGCAAACGAATACCCATAAGCGCTATTCACTTTTGAACTTCCCTGGGTGGCATTAGGTTGTTGTATGGCACATGCATTAATTGTATTGTTGTTTGAAACATAGTAGAATACGCCACCAGGAATAGCCAGGTGAGTAGGTACGGCAAATAAACTGGCCGAATTGATTCCCGGGCATTTTGCAGGGTCGAGGTAGTATCTGCCTGTAGTAAGATTATTGGTATACCCGGTGCCAAAAATGTTCAACTGAAACTGGTAAACAAAGCTGGAGTCACCACTGGTATTTCGAAAAAAATAGTTCCACCAAAGTGTAGTAGGATTTGGGGCAGCATACGATATTCTCTCAGCATTCTCGGCATATATCAAATCCTTGCCAATATTGTTCAAATCAAATCCCTTACCCTGCGGCCCCAAAGGGCTGGGTGAGCCAGTTCCTGAATAGGCGGGGTAATGCTGATTGGGAATATCATCTATTGCAGGTGACAATGTATTGGCATCTAGATCGAATGAGAAAAAGCACCTGTTCTTTTTATCAAAAAGTGTAGGGTAATAATCATAGAGGCCACTTACCATACCTACAAAGGGACTAACTACCCAACTTCCCAATATGGGAGCAGAATACATCAACGGCGGCGTTTTAATGGTGCCTACGTTTACCTTTCGGAAATACATTTTATCATCATTGATCACGATTTCCCGTTGACCCTGGTTGGTACAAAAAATGCGTTGGTAATTAAAGGTGGATGGTGGCGTCATAAACATCGTATTCAATTCTACAGAATCAGAAAAATCGGCATAACGGGTCTGCATGCACCCGAAGCCATAATTAAACATGACACTCTGCTGACCGATAGAAGATGCATAATCAATAACACTTACTGTTTTAGTACCAACAGGCAGCATCTTGCCATTGGTATTGCTGTACAAATTGTGATATACAGTAGCGCCCGGAGTTGTGCCGTCTTTCGTGAGAATAATGCTGATGTCGTTGCCGTTTTTAGTAGCAGATTTATCCTGCAAAACCAGCCAGCCTTCACCACCCCATGGAGCAGTATTAACAGTAAACTTGTAAATCTTCGTAAAAGAATTGCTTGTAGCCTGGTCTGTAACCTTGCATGCCATTTGGTAAAATCCAGGCTGTGTAGTAATTCGGGCCCTTAAGCTTTTAGATGTCCCCAACTGGTATTGCGGCAAATTGGGTGCCGACGAACTGGTGGGTATCAGGTACCAGTTCACCAGCATTTCACCCGCTGGCTTTGTTTGTGCAATATCGATATCAATCTTAAGTGTATCCTCCTGCTTTATAGCAAATGAATCGGGATTGGAAGTTGAGGCATTCGAACTTTTCACCGAAATAGTAGCCATGTTGGGATCGGTGTAATTATAGTTGCCTTTGTCCTTAGTGCAACTCACTGCAACCGCAATTGCAACCAACATGATGATCAAAGAAGCAACACCTGCAGACATACCATTCGACTGCTTCTTTGTAACATGATACCTTTTCATTGAGTTGTTTTTTGAACTTGTCATTTATTCTGCTATTCCTTTTTCTTTTGGCCACCAATTTTCAACCTTGTAACTGAGGAAACATTTGGCCAATGTGACTTTCATTAAAACCATTAATAATTTGCCGGGCCCACCTGGATATATTTATTGTTGGCATCGGGATCGGTAATGGAATTACCAATGCCCAGTGGGGTGGAGTAATTACCCGGATATTTCGTAAGAATGTAGTTCTTTACAATCTGCAGATATGAGTTGTACAAATCTGAAGTGGTATAACGGCTGAGGGGAAATTCAGTTACCGTGCTGTCGGCCACAGGATTATAAAGCGCTTCGAGAATCAACTTATACTTGGCGGTTGTCCATGTGCCAAACTTGGAGTTTTGTGCGGCCCAGGCTGCAACACCATTGGAGAGGTAATCCCAGGTATCCGGTTTCTGAATATAACTCACCCTTACCTGCCATTTTGTTTGCGCAGTTATACCAAGTTCAAAATCAGCATTCGGATTTATTTTCAGAAAAAAATTAATCTTCTTGGTAGCCAGGGTGGCAGAACGGTAAAGCACTACTTTCAACGTGGTATTATAGGTATTTGCAGGTACAGTTACAGGTTGAATGATTTTGAAATCTGAACCTTCCACCCCCTTCACAAAATTGGTATCGGCCGATGTAGAATCAAGTACAGCCACATCTACTACCCTGTCTTTGGAGGAAACGGCTCCGCTTACAGAAATCGGAATGTATAATGTATCAACGGTCTTCGTCGGGCGTTTTGCAAAGGAATAGGTGGTGCTGGTAGTGGGGGTGCCCACTTTGGTTGCTACACCAAAATAAACAGAAGGAGCCTCACTAAATTGTACTATGTCTTCCTTGGTGCAGGCAACCACCAGCAACAAAGTGCTTATTATTAGTGATGCAATTTTTGTTTTCATATTGACAATGCGTTTTAATTCTTTTTGTTCGCAGCTTACTTTTCTACCTGCGATATTCCTTCTCAAGATCGGGCATGGGAAATACGTAGGCGCCGGCTGGCGGAGTAAGTGGGTAACCGCTGGCAGTTCTCAAATCCAGATTCAGCCGCTTATAGTAGAAAAAAGTCTGTCCTTCCGTTATAAATTCCTTTTGATATTCCCTGGTAATTGCTTTGCCCAAACTATCCGTTGTAATGGTGTTGTTGATGGGAGAAAGGCCCCGTGCATTTCGAACCTGGTTCAAATAACTCACACCTTTGACAACGTCTCCTACCCTGTTGGCACACTCGGAAGTGATGTAATACATTTCGGAAACCCTGATCAGCGGAAGCACATTTTGCCATTCATATTTTGTATTGGCATCCTGGAATAATTTGGATGGAACCATGTAGTTACCCGGGTTGTCAAACCAGGAAGATTTCCGCCAGTCAACAGCATCGGCTGAAGGCGTGCCATATACCCTTGTGAGACCTGCAGGTGTGAGGTACAGCGGCAACCCTGATCCCGGCTGGTAGTTCGTCAAAACATTCGCCTTTATGCTTTTCGTATACAAGGCAAACAACAGTTCCTGGTAAAAGGTCCTGTCACGCATTGGGTTTGATGATGATGCAACATTTTTGGTAATTAATGGAAATTTACCACAGCCTATTACCTGGCTGGCGTAGTAATTAGCGCTGTCCAGTTTGCCCTGGTACAAAAACACCCTTGCCATCAAACCCTTTACTGCCCAATAATTGAGGTGATTTTGAGTATAGGCCTTGAACAAATTGGCATCTGCATGCACTAATGCACTGGTATCTGTTTGTGCCAGCATTGAACTGGCCTCACGCAGGTCGTTGATGCACAAATTCAATGCGTCGTTTACCGACGATAAAGGTGTAGTCAGAATATCGAATTTGGTAACATAAGGTATTGCAGGTGTGGTACCAGCGGTTTCCGGAGGCATACCATACAACCGAATTACATCAAAATGATGAAAAGCACGCAGGGCAATAGCTTCACCTTTTACCCTTTGAAAATTGTCAGAAACAAATACATCTTTTTTCGAGTCAATTTGAGTAATGATATTGTTGAGATTAGCAATGTTGTAATAAAAGCCCTTCCAAAGATTCACTGTCTCAGCCTGCAATGTGGGATTCGTATAATCATACAAGTATGCCGGATTATACAGATTGGCATTTGGAATAGTAGAGTTGCTGGCTACATCATAATCATACCCTAAAACAGACATAAGGCCCATGGTCATATCGTTCGAGTAAAAGCCGGCCGTTAAACCGGTAGAGGGCGACTTGGCCATGTTGAGGTAGACTCCGTTCAAGGCATCTATAAATCCTTGCTCTGTTGTGAAAAGCGCATCCTGCGGAACCTTGTCCTTCGGGGGCACATTCAGCCATTTGCTGCAACCAGTAATGCTTAGTGCAACAACGGCAACCACCGAATATGCAAGGAGCCTTTTACCTGGAACTTTATTTAGCATAAATATCTTTTGAATAGGTTTCAATTAAAAGTTTGTAGAAAGGCCAAAGCTGAATGAGCGGGCAAATGGATAGCCTGTTCCACGTTCCATTTTAATAGTGCCAATACGAAATACATTATTCTGTGTAATGGCAATTCGCGGAGTGCTCAAATGAAGCTTGCGTACCCATGACAGATTTCTTGGAAAATTGTAAGCGAAGCTGATGCTTGAAGCATCGAGGAAATTGTTTTGTTGAACAAATCTAGAAGTTGCATTCGTGATGCTGCCATCAGTGAGTGCCTTAAACATGACCATATCTCCCGGTTGTTTCCAGCGGTCATTCAGTACCCTTACGCTTGCGTTGTTAACTAAAATATTTACATTCTCAATCTTGTCAACCAATGTCTGATTGTAGGTATATGCTCCCAACTGATAGCCCATTGCCAGGTTCAAGGTGAATGCCTTGTAGGTAAAGTTGCTCATCAGGGAGCCTTTGAGAAATGCATTGCCATCCTTAATTGGCTGTTTATCATTAGCGTCCCATACATATGTTTTCGAACCATCCAACTTCTGGAACATTTCATAACCATTAGCGGGATCAATACCTAAGGAACGTACAGCCCAAATGGTGGACATTGACTGGCCCACCTGGTATCGGGGCAATGCCTTGGTTTGGGCTTTGCCGTCGGTTCCCACCAGGTCATAACTTTTATTAATAGCTTCTACCGCCGGCGACAAACTTTTAATAATGGTACTTGCATGGCCTGCATTTACAGAAATGTTCCAGAAAATATTTTTGGCAGAGTTGCGAATAATGTTTGCACCAATACTCATTTCATAACCTCTGCTCTCTGTTGAACCAAGGTTATCGCTGTAAGAAACAAACCCGGTGGAAGGTGCCACTGACAATGGCAAAATGAGGTTATCTGTTTGATCAAGGAAAAAGCTTCCGCTTACATTCAACTTGCCTTTCAAAAAACTCATGGTTGAACCGAAACTGTATTTCTTCGTTTGCTGCCATTTTAGGTTAGGGTTAGCATAACCGTTCACCAGTGAGCCAAGTTGCAGGCGGTTGTCATCGGTCATGTTGTATTGGTAAACGGGATAAGTATATGGTCCAAAATTCTGGTTACCCGTCAACCCCAGGTTGGCAAAAAAGCGAAGGCCGCTTATAACTTTATTAGGCTTGAAAAAATGTTCCCTATCGGCCAACCAGGAAGCACCCATTGACCAGAAAGGAGCTGTCCGGTTATTTGTTCCAAATTGTGAAGAACCACTTTGGTTATAGGTACCTTCCACTGTATAGCGTTTTGCGTAAGTATAGGTACCACTAACAAAATAAGAAAGGTTGCGTGTTTCAGAATATACAGAATTTGGCTTCAAAGATGAATTATAGCCATTCAACATACCCAGGTCATTCACGTTGTCAGTGGGAGAACCTGTAACCGAGCGGCTGATGCTGTATGATGATGATTGCTGTGCACTAATCCCCACTGAAACATAGAAAGCATGCTGCTTTATTTGCTTATTGTAATCCAAATTGAATTTGCCATCAACAGTGTTGTTTTTGCCACGTACAAGGCTGTAGCTTCCCAAACTGGTAATGGTCGAACCGCCGGAGTTCACAAATGATGTATGATCAGCTGGAAAATATTGCTCAGAAGCAGGCAATTGTGTGGTGATTCCTAATGCACCACGCAAATGAAATGCATTGGTCAATGTATAGTCCAATTGCAGGTTATTGGTAAACCCGAGATAATTGGAATAGTCTTTTACATTCAACGTTGAGTTGTACATCACATTAGTGAGTACTCCTCCGGGGTCCCCAACCAAAAATCCAAGCTGCCCAGAATTCGGCTCAAGTATCTTATTGATATTCCCCAGGCTATCAGTCAACTTCAAATAGGGGAATTGCTGAACATAACTTCTAAATGAGCCCCAGGATGTATTATTACTGAGGCCACTTGTAATAGTAGTGGCGTTGGTAATTTTCAGATTGCGACCTAGATAACTGATGTTGTTGTTAACTGAAAAATTTTCACGATTCGAACCCTTCATCACCCCCACATTATTCATGTAGGAAGCACTTAATGAAAAGCGAAGCGCACTTCCATTACCGCCAGTCAAAGAAAGACTGTGATTTGTACCAAAACCAGAACGTATTGGCTGGGCCATCCAGTCAGTATTGACGCCCGAAAGCACGTTTCTCATGCGGTAATCATACCATTGCTTCAGCCCGATATCAGTATAGTTACTTTCGGAATTGTAAACGCCCTTAATTCGCTGAGCTTCCAAAAGCTCCGATGCGTTCATCATATCATAAGAACTAAGGTCAGCAACCTGTGTAGTGAAATTGACAGAATAATTCACCCTGAGCAGACTACTTGCCGGCTGTTTTGTTTCAATTACAATAACGCCGTTTGCAGCTTTTGAACCGTATGCTGCGGTGGCAGCTGCATCCTTCAGAATGGTGACACGCTCAATGAGGTTAATATCCATGTCGTTGATGCGCTGCAAGGTTGTCTGGAATCCATCCAGTATCAACAGTGGCTGATTGGGATTGGAGAGATAAGTCGACATAATATCGCCTTCATAAACTGCTTTACTCATTTCCGATGTTCCCTGGCCGCTAAGACCAGTAGGCAGGTTGTTTTGCCCTCTCAATTGAATGACCGGCAAGTTGTTGGGGTCGCTGCCCATTGTATTGTTTTCCACCAGCCTCAGGGCGGGTTCTGCAGCCACCAGGGCCTGGATAACATTAGTAGGATTAATCGTTTTGAGCTCTGTGCCGGAAATGATACTACTGGCACCCGTAAATGTTGCTACAGGGCGCTTGTACAATCCTGTATTCACCACCACATCCGCTAACTCGCTTACAGTCTCTTTCATCACCACATTTAAAGAGTATTTGCCGGGTTCCACTTTTGTTTCTACTGGCTGATAACCCACATGTGTAAAACGAATGACTGCACCATCAGGCACATTTTTTATCTCAAAAGTTCCGTCAGGCTTACTAATCGAAGCTCCTACAGTCTTGGTCCAAATTGAAACATTTGCCATAGCCTTTCCAGCGGCATCTACGACCTTACCTTTCACCAAATGGCCTGCAGGTTGAGCAAAAGCCTGGGTAATAAAAAAAGCGCTCAGCAACAGCATGCAAAATCTGCTTGCCAGACTTTTTGTCAACCTGGCATCTGCACTTTTAATAAACTTCTGAATACCTGTATTCATGCTATCACAATTGGAATTAGATTCTTCTTTTTGATTAATGATTTGCCTCATTCTGGAACGGGAAATGCGTACACTGCTCCAGGCACTGGCGACACTTTGGTTAAGGGCAAATTGTTTATATCCAAATTCATTCTTTTGAAATAGAAGAATGCCTGGCCCTCACCCAGGAACTCTTTCATATACTCCTTCTGAATTTCAGTTTGCACTGCAGCCTGCGACAAATTTGTAAGACTGTTGGCAGGGAAGTTTCTGGCCTGGCGCACTTTGTTCAATAGCGACATAGCCGTTGTTGTATCCTTATTTACATTGGCACATTCCGCAGCGATGTAATACATTTCCGTAAAACGGATCATGGGAAGCACATTCGCCATTGAACTATTTTGGAAGTAAAGCTTTTTGGTCAGCATAACTGCAGCGGCAGGAGTTGTTGTTCCATTTGTGGTTATAAATTGTGACAACTTCCTCCAGTCATTCAAACTACCTCCCGCTGCAACAAAAACAATGTTTTGCCCATTAACCGAAAGACCCAAAGAAGGGGTTGAGTTGAGAATGGACTTCTCATACTGTGTTAAGTGAGGGGCTGAAATATAAACCGAGAACAACAACTCATTCAGGTATTGAAAGTCGGCTGAAGAAGTAGCCAGTGGAAATTTGCCACTGTTGATCACCTCGCCAGCATTCGCCGCGGCATTTGTATAATCTGCTTTGTATAAGTAAATCCTTGCAAGCAAACCCGTCAGTCCCCAGTATCCAATTCGGCCCCTGGTAATTTTATTTTGTGATGCAATTGCTTTTGCTGCTTTCAGGTCATTGATACACCTATCGATAATATCATTGGCTGGCAAATAGGTGCTGGTGCCTGTACTAACTTTGTCCATGTATGGCATCACTGCAACAGACAGATTAGAAGCCGGATTGTCGGGGCCAAACATCCTGAGCAAATCAAAATGCAGGTAGGCACGCAAGCCCAGCAATTCTGATTTAATTGCATTGTATCCATCCACAGAAAGCACATCTTTCTTTTCATCAATTTTTCCCAATGCAACATTGATATTCAGAATAGCTGAATAACTACTATCCCAAATGTTTCCAATAACGGTTTTCACAGCAGGATGAGCATAGTTGTACCGGGCAGCCTGGTAATAGAGGTCGCCAATTTGCGGGCGGATAGTGGTATCCCAACTATGAGCAAGCACAGAAAGAAATCCGTATTGCAACTCCTTTCCATACAATCCCGGGGCGCCTATCTGCAAATACACTCCATCAAGTGCCTGTTGAAATCCCTGTTCAGAAGTAAACACATCATCCGCCTTGATTTGGTAGCGTGATGGCGCATCCAGGAATTTTTTGCAGCCTGCTGTAAAAAGCAACAAGGCTACTGGCAAAATGAATTTGTATAATTTTCTATTGAACATGCAACAGTCTGTTTATTTGATGGATGTTGTCAATTTCAGAACGAAACTTCTTGAAAAAGGATAGGCAGTTCCCTTTTCCATAGCGGGGCCGCCGGTCTGCCACAAATTGTTGGCATAACAAATGATGCTGGTGTTCTTGAGCGGAATCTTCCACTTTGAAAAATCAGGAATGGAATAGCCCAATGAAATGCTGGCCAAGGATAACACATCATCCTTTTCCACAAAGCGGGTGGTGACGTAAGTTGGATTGGTGAGTTTCCCATTCAAGCTCAATGCTTTGAATTGGGCTTCGGGATTGGATGCACTCCACCTGTTGGATGCTGCCCTGGCATCCACATTGTAAAACAAATCTGCATTCTCCACTTTGTCAGCCAATGTTTGATTGTAAGCGTATCCACCATAGCGATATCCCGCATACATGCCCAACGTAAACTGTTTAAAATTGAATGAAGTCCAGGTAATGCCCGACCATTTGGGCGTAGTGGTTCCGGCCATTATTTTGTCGGCACTATTCCAAACACTGCTTGTGCTGCCATTTTGGGTTTTAAACAATTCATTACCTGTGTTGCGATCCAATCCCAATGAAGGAACTGCCCAAATAGCATTCAGGGGCTGACCCACTACATAAAGTGGCTGTGGACGTGTCTGGTCTTTATCGGTTGAATTGTTTATGGCATTCACCTTTTCTACATACCCCGAAATGGCATTAATCTCATTGCTGGTATGAAGGCCATTCACTCCAAGGTTCCATTTGAACTGCTTGCCTTGCAGTAATATTCCCGATGCAGAGAACTCCATCCCCTTATTGCTGATGCCACCGGTGTTGCCGTACAAACTAAAGGCGGTGAATCCGGTATAACGTGGCGAAGTCTGCGGCAGCACCAACTTATCGCCTGTTTCAGTAAACACACTTGCTTTCAGAAAAAGACGGCTTTTAAACATGACAAGGTCAATGCCCAGGTTTTGCTTCGAGTATCGTGGTGATTCCAATTCAGGATTTGCTACTTCCAGCAAATAAGTGCCAACCCCTGCTCCAAGTGTTGACAATGAGGTGTAGCCTGAGATGTACTGCCGATCGTTGAAATAGTTGTAAGAAGTATTGCCCAGGTAGCTGGGGAAGAACCTGCTTCCCACCACTCCTGTGCTGGCCTTTATCCTAAGTTGAGTGATGATGGAATTGGGTTTGAAAAAATGCTCATTATGCAAATTCCAGCTTATTGCCCCACCGTAATAATTGGAATAGAGCTTGTCACTTCCTGAACCGGAATTGCCATCCCGCGTAAAACCAACCTCTGCCTGGTAACGGTTGTCATAGCTGTAAGTCACATTGGCAAATCCCGACAACAACCTGGTATCAATTTTTCCGGTGACCGGTGCACTATTGGTATAACTGCTGCCAAAGGAAATATCTGAAAATTGGTCAGATACAAATCCACCAACCTCTGATTGCACAGATTCACTTTTGGTGGACATGCCCAATACCCCGGCGGTAGCATAAATCATGTGCAACCCCAATTGTTTGTTCCAATTAACATTCAGGTTGCCTTCATAGGATGTGAATGCGCTGTTGGTCAACTTGTAGTTGCCGCGTTTGAAATAATCCTCCACTGCATAGCCGGCAAACATGATATGGCCCGGAGGGAAATAAAGATCCGTTTGCTCACTTGTCTTGGCTATTGAAAAGCGGCCGGTTACAGAAAAACCACCTTGCAGCTTAAGAGCAATGGTGCTATTATTTCCCAACTGGTAGTAACTGGAAGTATTTCGGGTGGAAATGACAGCGTTGTACTCCGGATTGTAAGCCGTATCGCCTTTTACAGTTGGGGCTTCAAGTACTTTTTGGACCCTTCCATATGCATCCAATGTGCTCCAGTAAGGATTCTGTAAGTGTAATCACTCAAACTGCCGTACACTGAATTATTCGCATCTGCCCTGTTATAATAGAGGTTGGTATTGAAACTGAAATTCCTGAAAGTGGCACCGAGTTTGCCAGACAGCGTAGTGGCCTTCCTGTTCGTCTTGTCCACAGGTCCATTTACATTGTTGTACCCGACCTGCAATCCATACGAAACAGCATCGTTACCTCCATCGAACTGCAGGTGTTGCAGAGTTCCAACACCTGTTTGAATAGGTCTTTGGGTCCAATCCGTGATTTTTGAAGGATCCTGCAAGGATGCGACGTGCTTTTGGTAAATAGCCTGGTTGGAA
>JBBIOQ010000062.1:0-23528 GCA_037443285.1 Sphingobacteriales bacterium
GCAAGGTTTCAGAAATCTGTTGAACCGAAGTAGACGTTCGACGGTAATCTTTTCAGGAAAAGAAAATAATGCAGTTGAAATTTCAGCTGCTTTTTTCGTAATCATAATTTATCCCAGCCATATTTTTCAGCATATGCAATTAGCCATGCTGTAACATAACTGTACGATTGAATTCCTTTTTCCTGGTTGTTCCATTTCAGGTACAAATCGTACCAACGGTTGATCACTGCCTGCAGCGGGTTGCGATGACGCCTGTAATACTGACGAGCTTGCTTTTCGTGCTGCTTCACTAATTCAGGAACATGCTCCCATTTTTCTTTCAATAACGCTGAATCCATCCTGAACATTTGCGATGCCGTGTACATCAGCATATCATGATAAGCACTGTAGCGCAAACCGGCACTGCTGCCTTGTTTGGCTGCAAGATACCCAACAAGGTTGGCTTCCTCTTCGGCAGCATAGCCCAACTGATGTCCCACTTCATGGCACATTACATAGGGCAGATTGAAAGGTGGAATGCCACCATCCACCTGCGCCTCACCGCTGAACGGATTGAAATATCCACTGAATCCCATGTACCCACCAAGATTGCTGTACAAAGAAGTTTTAATGGAAGCATTCCGGTATTGGAGGAAAGGATATTTCGTTGCCGCCAATTTGTATGCCGCTACAGTCTTTTGCTGCAGTTCATTCTTGTTATACCAGGCATTGGTATCAGCGCTGGATAGTTGTGGTACGATGGTGCTTAATCTCTGCTCAATGGTGTCATACAATCGAATGACTTTGGCTGAATCGAACTGGCCCGGCGGAACAAGATTGAGTTGATATGCACTGCCCATGCGGTTATAGTTGAATGCCCATAACCATTGAAACCAAATCCATAGTAACGTAAGCCGACGAAACCATCGTAATGCCAGTTGCCATCCTCCCGCCAGTGTCAATTGCTGCTGTGCAAGCTTCACTACCCATTTGTAAAATGCAATGAGCAACCAGAGAATGACACACGCATACATCACATCGCCAATGCTAAAAGGAAATGAACCGGTTAATGCCCGCATCGTTCGTGCGAGGGCTGGAAAAAGCAATTGCGAATAGTAAGTTTCAATCAACTGCGGAAACTGCAGTATGGCATAAGTAAAGACAGCAAGCGTGACAAGTACAATAATCTTAAGGTTACTGACTTTTTTTTCGTTTGTTGATTCGTCACGCATAACCCATTTGCTAGTTTACAAAGCTCCAGTAAATGCCCAGCCTGAAAAACAACCCGGGGGTTGGATACAATGGAGCACTCAGGTTGTTGTTGAGAAACTGGAAACCACGGCTCAGGTCAAGAGTATTCAGATTGTCGAGCCTTGTGTACAAGCGGAATGACTTGATACGAAAATGCAGGTATGCCCCAATATCTGGCCTGTTGCTGATGGTCTCCTTGTTCTGAACCACCCATTGCCCGTTGAAAGGACTCCAGTCATCGGCTTTGAATGGGGTGAAATAACGCACTTCAATTCCGGTAGATAGGTTCAGGTTTTTAAAGAATGTTCCTTCGTATGCAAACCTGTTGCGTGTATACACCAACGGCAAATTAATTACATCACTTGTTTCCGTTTGCACGTGCAGTTCAGCGTACCAATTCCAGTGTTTATTCAGCCTGAATTTCTTTTCACCACTTACATGCAGTACACTTGTTATAGTAGCTTCCTGGCTAAAGGTTGTGTAGCTGTTCCAGTAGGTGTAATTACCGACCAGGTAGTAGTCTCCGTTAAGTTTTAATTTCAGTTGTGGCAACACATAATGTCCCGAAAAATGCGTCCAGTTTTCCTGCTTCAGCCCTGCTTTTGTTTGGTTGATAAATGCACTTGCTGTATCAAACATGAATGACGGAGTGCGACTGGTGTTCTGGAAACCGAGCAACAAAGCACCTGCATGTTTGCCCAGTTTTGTTTCAAGGGTAATAGCTGCAGTATAATCTCCTGCATTCAGGCCGGCCATGTACAGCCTTCCAAATGCATTAATATCCCATCGCTGATTCTTAGTCCTGTTGCGGTATTCAGCCAGTAAGTAAAGATTGCTGTATTGGTGTTTGATAAAAGAATCAACAGATAAATGCAGGTATTGATAACCGGCACCTGCTTTGAAAAACTGGTCCTGGTTGGTTTTTTGCGGATAGGCAATGAAGGCAACTTCATTGGAAATGTCTTTCCAACTGTCCTTCATGTTTATGGGAAGTTTGGGTGACTTTAAACCGAAATGCTCATAATAAACTTTTGTATAGGAAGTGTCGGTGGTCAGGTTGTCGAAGTAATTGTACTGCTGCGAGTGATAGGAAAGTGTATGCTGTAAGCGGAACCGCGGATAAAACAAATGCGTTACTGTTGAATCTTCCGCGTTAACTATGGAATCCTTCTGGCCAAAGTCGTATTGATGGCGGTAAAAAAAAGTCAACTCCTTGTAGCGGAACCCTGTGGTTACGCCACTTGCAAAAAAGTTGGTACCATAGCTACCATCGCCACCCAACCACGTTGGAATATTGAAGCGCTGATAATAGGCTTTGTTGGTACTGGTGAGAAATGTATCGGAAAGAATGCCTCCATTTTGTGTGGCAGCACCCTTGTTGGTGATGTACATGAAATTACCCGAGTAGCGTCTTTTCTTAGTGCTGAAACCAGATGACAACCTGATATTGGAATGGCTGGCATTGTTATTCTTGAAATTGCCCGGCGAATTTGCAAAACGAAATTCAAAAGCCCCGTTCCATGTTGGTGTAATGTTTTGGGTGTGCAGCACTTTAATGGTTTGTTCGGAACGGCTACCGAGTATATAATCCAATTCGCTGTATGGTCGGGTAGTCTGAAAAACACGTGTATTTTCTACGTTATAGCGATAAGCATCGAAGCCATGAAAACCTGCATCGAAACCAGGTTTGAGGTTGGGCTCAAACAACGCCGAATGGGAAGCAGAACCAAGACTGCCAAGATACAAGTGGCTTGCCGGCAAAGGAAACCTGGCAGTAAAATCACTCACCGATGAATCGATGAAATGAATGCGGCTGCTATCGTACATGCGATAGAAAATGGTAATGGAATCTTCGTTGGCATTACGCCGCTGCAGGCTGTCGCCACCTTTCATTTTGTTGCCACCCATCAGCCTTCCCTGGTTATCAAGTTGGTAGGTACGTTGCTGCGATAGCCCTTGTGTTGCAACCACCATGAGCAAACAGCAGGCAACAAATGTCAGCACAGCCTTGTACTTGCACATGGCATGTTGCAGTTGGTACTTCAGCAAAAATGAAATATGCCGTATCAATATGCCAGAATTAGAGCGACTGAACAAGCTTTTTGAAAATGGCTGTCATTTTTGGCTCGGAGGCTTTTGCGGCTTCAAGCACTTCCTGGTGGGTGATGATGTTGTGTTCATCACGAATTCCAAGGTCGGTAATTACACTGAGCGCAAAAACAGGGATCCCCATGTGGCGTGCTACAATCACTTCCTGCACCGTGCTCATGCCCACAGCCTCAGCACCAATAATGTGCAGTAGTTTGTATTCGGCACGGGTTTCAAAAGTGGGTCCTGTTACACCTGCATACACTCCTTGTTTCACCGGAATGTTCAACTCACTTGCAATAGCAATTGCTTTGTTGATGAGTTCGTGGCTATATGGCTCACTCATATCGGGGAAACGTGGACCAAGTTCACTGATGTTGGGTCCAATCAAAGGGTTGCGGGTAAACAGGCTGATGTGGTCGTTGATGATCATCAGGTCACCAACTTTGAAAGAAGTATTCATGCCACCGGCGGCGTTGCTGAGTAAAAGCGTTTTGATGCCAAGGAACTTCATCACCTGGATTGGAAAAGCGACATCGGCTGATGAATAACCTTCGTAAAAATGAAAACGCCCTGCCATGCATACAACCGTCTTGCCTTCCATTTTTCCGAATATCAGTGTACCGCTATGTCCTTCAACAGTTGATACTGGGAAATGTGGAATGTCTTCGTATGGTATTTCACATTCAACCTCGAGATTGGTTTTGAAATTACCAAGTCCGCTGCCAAGCACAACACCAACTTCGGGTACCTGGTTGTAATATTCTTTAATAACAGCAGTTGTTTCTTTCAGTTTCAAAATGGTGGACATAGTCTATTGCTTGTAGTTAATGGTTGAATGTATGTTGATTTGGTTCAATGAAGCAAGTCATATTTTTTAGAAGTGACTGTTTCAAAACCATGTTGGTCTATATCAACTTCCACAGAAATCTATTTACTTTAAGGCCAGGTTTGGAATTTCATTTACCTCTGTCACAGCTGATGTTTCTTTTTCTGCGATGTACTTCAAAAATAACTGCAATCCCTTTTTCTTTTCATCGGTAAGCAGGTAGCTCACGTTTTGTGTGAAATACTTTTTGAGGTCGTAATAGCTGCAGGGATTTTGTTGGATTACAGTTTCTATTTGATCAAGTCCGATAGCATTGGCACTGTTAAATGCTGAAATAAATGATTGTGGCAATGTTTTGTTGGCCACCCAGGCGGCAAATACAAATGGCAGGCCGGTCCATTGCTGCCAGGCTTCGGCAAGGTCATAGCAATACGAAACCGAATTGCGCAGCATTAGTGCCCTGTCGCCAATGACCACAGCAGCAGTAGTGCCCACAATTGCATGCTCAAAGCCAGGCTCAGCCGGCAAGTATTGAACCTCTGCTTTCCAGAAACGCTGCAATAGGAGTTGGGCAAGTGCCACCGACGTGCGGCTCTGGTAATCGAGCACCACTGTTTTTATTTCTTCAAGCGGCACCTGGCTGAAAAGACAAACAGAAGCAACCGGGCCTTCGGCGCCAATGCAGTAATCAGAAATGATTTGTGGATGCTCAATAAGAGGAATAGCCGCAACAGGTATCAAGCCTACATCGATACTATTGCGCACCAGCATCCCGGCAATGGCACTTGGGTAATCAGTGACGAGCTCGATGTCATTGATTAATGACGAGTTTTCAATGCCGTATAACAACGGTTTTGTGTTGAGATAACTTACTGCTCCAACCTTTACTTTCACTTCCAACAGATACTTTTTAAATCCCTTTGAGGGCCGCCAAAGGTAAGTGCTGAGTGCCTATTTTGGGGACTACAGATTGCTGCAAAACAGCTGCACTCCCAAACGAAGCAAATGAAAAGGTAATTTTTAACAATACCCGCCAGGTTAGTTGGCGTTGATATTTGCCACTACCTTGGCCTTTAGCTTTTTGCCAATGTTGAGGGCTTTAAAGAAGTCGCCGTAATAGGCAGCGGTATCCACATTGAGAGCAATCACCGGCGTATCGGTTTTGCCTTCCAGCATCCGGCGTAGTTCCGTTTCGAGACTGTCGACTGAAACCGGTTTTTGTTGCAAATACATCTGGCGGTTTTTGTCGATACTCACCACAATGGTTTGCTTCACCTTGGTGTCATTTTTGCCGCGGGGAGTATCCACCTTCACCACGTTGGGGTTGGCAAGTGTGGACACAATCAGAAAGAACAGCAAAAGGATAAACAGGATATCGTTCAGCGACCCTGTATGTACTTCTGCATGTGCTTTTAGTTTTCGGCGAATATTCATGAATAATTATTCAATTTGAAATTTGAAAATTTGAAAATGAGTTCGATGGATAAATGGATTCCTTTTTTCGCCCTGAATATTTACCAGGAAAAGTTTCCCTGAAGAAGAATCATTCTTAAATCTTCAAATTCATTCATTTTCAAATTTGCTACTTATGCGGTTCCTGCAGGGTATCTAAAAATTCGGCAGTGGCTACTTCCATTTTGTTAGCTGTTTTATCTACCTGGGTATTCAGGTAGTTGTAAAACAGGTAGGCAAGCAAACCAATGATGAGGCCGGTAGCCGAGGTGACCATTTTCACATAAATGCCGCCTGCAATGGTGTTGAGTTCAAATCGGCCGCTACTGTTGATTTCATAAAACATCTGGATCATTCCCACAATGGTTCCCAAAAATCCAAACATGGGCGCCATGCCTGCAATCATGGAAAGTATGTTGATGTTGCGTTCCATATTGTACATCTCTATGCGGCCAACATTCTCCATGCTTTTTTCAATGGCATCAATGGGCTTGCCAATACGCTGAATGCCTTTGTCGATGATACGTGCCACTGGGTGGTCGGTATTCTTGGTGAGGGATCTTGCTGCAGTAACATTTCCATTGATGATATGATCACGGACAATGTTCATGAAATTCGGATCGATGCGTGAGGCTTTGTTGATTGCCATGATGCGTTCGATGAAAAAATAGATGGCTGTAACCAGGAGCAGCGCCAGCGGTATCATCAGTACGCCGCCCTGCATCAAAAGGTCCCATAGGTTTATTGATTTTGCAGCCGTAGCAGCCTGCGTGGCAGCACGTTGCATAGTGTCAGTAAGTGCCTGGTATAACAATATCATGCCTGCAAGAATTATTTAGCTAACAACGAATTGGAAGGATGGAAATTATCGGAAATGAAATGATGAAAACCTATTAACAGAACTTTCAGTATCAATGCTTCACATCAGCTCCCTTCATCTGCATCATGGCCATAATTTTTCTCATGGTTTCCTGCATGCCATCGGGGCTGCCATCCAGAAATATTACATTGCCTTTTCCGTATTCCGCAAAGTTTTTCACTGCCTCTGTCCACATACTAAAAAGGATAACATTCGTATCGAGGTTAGCCTGCTTTAATTCTTCAGCCGCTTCGCTCATGCCTTTTGCCACTTCCTGCCTGAAAAGCGCTACACCCATTCCGCGTAATTGTGCTGCCTGTCTTTCGGCTTCGGCTGCAATCTTAATAGCATTTCCTTCAGCTTCTGCGGCCCTTGTTTTTGTGATCAGTAAGGCCTGTCCTTCGTTTTCAGCAGCAGCCTTCATGTTGTGGCTGGCTACTACCCTGCTCATACTTTCTATGATGGCCTGGTCGAAAGTGATATCGTTTATTTGAAGATCAAGTAAGTGATAGCCCCATGTCTCCAATGTTTGGTCAATTTCCACTTTTACATACTCCACAATTTCACGACGCAATCCCAGCACTTCTGCCTGGCGTTTAGTTGCCACATAACTGCGAATGTTGCCTTCAATGGTGCGCACAAGGGCTTGCATCAAATCCTTATCACTGATAAATTTGAAAGCCACACGTTTGATGGTTTCTTCATCTTCATTTTGCACACTGTACAGCAGCATCGATTTAAAATACACGTTAGCCTGGTCCATGGTTACAGCCTGGAATTCCAGTTCGACGCTTCTGTTTTGAATGCTGATTTTGCGATACACTTTTTCAAGAAAAGGAATCTTGAAATTGAGGCCCGGTCGCATAATGCGGCGATACTTTCCAAACATGGTAATTACGCCTATTAAGCCTTGCTGAATAGTAACGAAACCGCTTAGAATGAAAAAGGCAACAAACAAAAAGAATAAGATGGAAAAATAAGTATCCATATTGTCGATTTTGCCCGAAAGTTAGAGTGACTGCTTGTTAAGCCCCATTCATTTTATTCACCAGTGGTAATAAAAGAAGGAAGTCAGGGTAAATGCCCACTGACTTATGCGGTTCCGTTTTTGACCGGCCATTTTTCAAAAATCATTTGCAGGATGGCGGCCACCGACATCACCAGCACGGCGCCAATTACGTTGAGCCACAAAAAAGAAATAATCTGCATGTTGTAAATGGTGATAATGGCCAGTTCGCTTAAAATAGCTGCCCAGAAAGTGGCAGTACCCTTAACGTGTTTCATAAAGAATGCTACCAGGAAAATGCCAAGGATGACGCCGTAAAATATTGAGCCGAGAATGTTCACAGCTTCTATGAGGCTTCCCATGTTGGTGGCAAACATGGCAACTGCTATACTAAACAAACCCCAACCCAATGTGTATTGCCAGCTGAGTGCGTAAGAAGTTTTTTCATCGCAGTTCTTGTTCACAATTTTGTGGTGCACATCAATAACAGTACTGCTGGCCAATGCATTGAGGGCTGCAGCAATGCTGCCCCATGCTGCCAGTATGATTACCGCAATCAGCAGGCCTACCAACCCTTTTGGAAGGTTGTGCGTTACAAAATAGAGAAAGATGTAGTTGGTATCGTTCCCTTCTCCATTGGGCACAGCCTGTTTAATAACAGCTTTGAAATTAGTGCGCACCTGCTGCTGCTTTTCGTAGTTCTTGACAAGCGCCCTATTTACTGAATCGCTGTTTACGGTGGTGTTCTCTGCAAGATTGGAAACACGCAGGGCATTGCGCTGCTGTTGTAGCACTGCGTATTCTTTTTCCAGTTGTTCTAATTGAGGCTTGAAAACGGTGGCCTTGGCCTCCCGCACCAATGTCTGGTTAAAAAAAACCGGAGCTTCGCGGTATTGGTAAAACGCAAACACCATTACACCTACCAACAAAATGGCAAATTGCATGGGCACTTTCACAAGGCCATTGAGCAACAGCCCAATCCTGCTGTCCGATTGATTACGGGCAGTAAGATAGCGCCCCACCTGGCTTTGGTCCGTACCAAAATAGCCAAGCGCCAGAAAGAAACCTCCGACAATGCCACTCCACATATTGTAGCGGTCGTTCCAGTCAAAGCCTTTTTCTGTGTAGCCAGATGTAATGATATTCATCTTACCCATTTCACCGCCAGTGTGTATAGCTTCGGCAAACCCCACTCCGTTGGGTAATAAATTGACAACCGTATAAGCCGCAAGAAACATGCCGGCCATAATAATGATAAACTGCAATTGCTGTGTGTACGCAACAGATTTGGCGCCGCCACTCACAGTGTAGATGATGAGCAGCCCGCCCATAACAAGGTTAGTGAGGTAAATATTCCAGCCCAGCAATGAAGAGACAATGATGGATGGTGCATAAATACTGATGCCTGTGGAAAGACCACGACCAAGCAGGAACAAGAAGGCAGAAAGCGTTCTTGTTTTTACATCAAAGCGCTGTTCGAGGAACTCATAGGCTGTGAATACTTTCAGCTTGTGGTAAATGGGAACAAAAAATGCACTAATGACAATCATGGCCAATGGCAGGCCAAAGTAGTATTGCACGAAACGCATGCCGTCAGTGTATGCCTGTCCTGGCGCCGAAAGAAAAGTGATGGCGCTGGCCTGTGTACCCATAATGCCAAGCAACACCATCCACCATGGAAGTTTTCTGCTACTTAAAAAGTAGCCTTCCATATTTTTCTCATGCCTGCTTTTATACAGTCCATAAGAAACAATGAGGGCAAGTGTTGCTGCTAATACTATCCAGTCAATGAAGTTCATTCAGGGCAAGCTGGGTGAATATGCAATCAGAATTTTTGGGTTATCCAAGTAAACAAAACTATTTGTGCCAATAGAAACGCCACTATTACCACATACCACGTATTCCAATATTTTTTTGATGGCTCGTTCATTTCGATTTACTCTTTTGGGCCGGTCCCGCAAAGGCGAATATTGCCGCTACAAAAAGGCCAACCAACATGCCCCATTTGAAATTCTTAATGAGTTTGCCAATAATGAGGCCAATGATTACCGCTATGAAAAATAATACTTCTGGTTTGCGCATTTTGTTAATTATATGGTTAGCTCAAACATAACTAATGACGTGGCAATGCAAGGATATTGGCCAGCAGCCGGTAAGCACCCGGTACACCGGCAGGTAGTTCCCTGAAGAACACAAGACCTGTGTAAACAAAGTTTCCTTTTCCATAAGGTGCAATGGCAAGACTGCCGATTTGTTCAGATTCGCCCGGATCTGTCAGGCCCAATGGCAATTGCCATTGCGTGGCATCCAATCCTTCTGCGTGGTAAATGCTGCGCTCCTGTACCCAACCGTCAAAATCACTCATCGAAATTTTATTCGGGTAATTGAACACAGGATGGTTGGGCAATAACATATTCACTTTTGAATTTTCATCGGTGATGCGTGTACGGCCAAGGCTGAAACTATAGGGTGCAATTCTCCCTTTGAGTTGACTGATGAAATTGTTTGTATTGTACTGCACAACCAGGTTGCCTCCATTCTTCACATACATCATGAGGTCATCATATGCATTGGCGAGATAGTCGTGCACGTTGTAGGCACGAACACCTGTAATAACTGCATCAAATCCTTTGAGCTTGTTGTACTTCAGGTCTTCCGCTTTCAACTCTGTCACTTCATAACCCATTTGTACTAACGAAGCCATCACTTTGTCACCGGCACCCGGCAGGTATCCGATTCTTTTACCATCAGTCTTCAGGTCCAGGTTGAGCACTTTGACTTCATCGCGATAATGCCATGTTTGTGTGGGAATATGGTCGTATTCGATGCTGCGTTTTGCATTGAAAAATTCAGCATCACCAAAACTTCCGCCGGGCTTAAAGGAAAAATCCAACGCATCGGTCTGCTGCTTTTTCCCGATGAGATAATTTGGAATTTTTGTTTGCATGGTATACACATCACCGCCATTCCATATCACTCTCCCTTTCTGAAAATTCTGGTTGTAAAAACCACCTGCACTTGTTATAGAAACCAATGCTGAAGCTGCTTCTGCCTTTTTCAAACCGCTCACATTAATCTGTAAGGTGGCCGAATCTTTCTGGCCGTTTTTAAACAATATGATGCCTGGTGAACTGAACAACGCAAACTGGCTGGTGATATATGCCGGCTGGTATTGCTCTGCCTTCACGGGGTCAACATACCGGTATTGAATCGGTTGACTCACCTGCATTTCAATGGAATCAATCATAATATAAAAACTGGCTGTCAACGGCGTATTTTCTGCACGTCCAATCATGCGCTGGTCCTTCACATTAAAGGAACCGGTTTCCATGGGTTCCCGCAACCAATATGGCTGTGTTTCCATCACCCCGTTGTTGAAAACCATTTTTGCATCCTTTCTAAAAAGGCTGTTGTTCCTGAGGTCGGAATTGTACACGAAAGCTTCATCGCCAATCATCACTTTCTTCATGGTAACAGGAATATCGGAACGACTAATAATGCTGAGTGAAACAGTAGTAGTATCAAAAGGAATGATACCCGGCTGCGACACCGTTGCTTCAGTGTAAATGCCTGCGCAATGCAAAATCACGGTCTGCAATTCATCCATTTTCACTTGCTTCCAAACCGAAGTGGGCAAAGCCTGCAAACGGGCCACCACTTTGCGCAAACCACGAACAGATGCTGCAGGATTATTAATATCATATTTCGCTATCACTTCATTGAGCATAGCATCAATTTCCTTGCCTCCTTCCAACCTCGACCAGGTTGTGTTGACGCCATCCATCAGGGATGTTTTGGGTGCTTCGCCTTTAATGGTTGTAAAGAATTCCCGGCTTTCGCCACGCTGGCGGCTTACGCCAAAACCCTGGCTTTTATGCTGGCTGCGGCTTTCGCCTGCAAGTTCTCCAATGCTTTTGCCCAGCAGTGTTTCGTATTGCCCAACTTCCAGGGAGAATTGTGTAGAATCAATAGTATTGGCACTGCCGAAATTGAAAGTATTCCACATCATACGCTTTGCCTGCCAAACGGATACACCTTGCCCCAATTGACTTGCAAACTCATTGGCATTGAAGGCAGCCATGTACCCTTACCTTGCCATAATACCGCTTGCCGCATGCTGACCGTGCCCGGCCCGTGAATCTTCGGGGAAACGGGCGATAATGACATCGGGCTGAAACTTCCTGATAATCCAAACTACATCCGACAATATTTTATCCTTGCCCCAAAAACGGAACGACTCTTCGGGATTTTTGGAAAAACCAAAATCGATGGCTCGGCTAAAGTATTGTTCGCCGCCATCAATCCTTCGTGCAGCCAACAGTTCCTGGGTGCGTATCATGCCTAGCTCCACTCCCTGCTCATCGCCAATAAGATTTTGACCACCATCGCCACGGGTGAGGCTCAGGTAGCCGGTGCGATACATTTCATGATTGGCAAGCCATGCAATGAGCCGGGTGTTTTCATCATCAGGGTGGGCAGCAATGTACAGCACGCTTCCTAGCACCTTGAGTTTCTTTATTTCCTGCAATATTTCTGAAGAAGATTTTGTTTTAGGCAATTGTGCCTTTGTTTCATTCAGCACGATTAAAATGCTGATAATGAAAAGGATTGATTTCATTGGGCGGCTGATTATCGGGCGAATTTAAATGGAAATCAATTGCCTGCTAATGTTAAAGCCGTTTTAAGAGCGTTGACCAGTAGGTTTTGGCATGAAGATTGAAGCTACATTTATATCCCCTAATTAAACCCGCCCTTAAAATGAATCGTCTAAAACTAAAATTGCTCACAGTCGTATTGCTGAGTTTAATTTTCGCCAGTTGTTCGCACAGCATTACAATCCAGGAAGCCGCAAATGGCAAAGCAAAATGCGGCAAAAACCATCTTCGATAACCACCTACCAACACACCTTATCCTACCCCACCTAAAAGCGACCATTCATCGATGGCCGCTTTTCTTTTAAGTGGGATGTCTTGCCTGCTTGTGAGCCACCCTAAACAGAAACGAGGCTAATATCCGCCCGGGCTTCTGCCTCAGGTCATACAATCCTATTCGCATGCTATTCTTCCACTCAAATGGATGTTTTGCGTCAAAAATTCAATTCGAACAAACTGGTTTTGATAATCGTTTATCAGCCAAATGAAGACTAGCGTATGTCTCGAAAATGTTCGTATGTGAATAACCACAATGACACCACGGATGCGCAAAGGCCATAGTGCCCAATATTCCTCAAATTTTCATGGTGCTCCTTTTGCCCTCTTTGTAATTTGTGGTTAAAAAATGACTTATGAAACAAGTTCCAGTTGAAAAACTGTCGTCTTACCCATTTACATTCACCTGATATTTGAATGAAAGAAGTCCAAAACTCGCTTATGAATAACTGCCTGAAGTGCCTGCTCCTGTTTGTTGTTGTCATTGGCCATTTTAATAACAGCAATGCGCAGCTCAATCCTTACAACTACGCCGTTGAAAAGAAAGGCGACTTTGCAAAAGCAGCCGTGAGCTGCGCTCATCCTTTGGCAAGTGAAGTAGGCATGCAGGTGATGAAAAATGGAGGCAACGCTGTGGATGCTGTTATTGCCACGCAGTGGGCATTGGCCGTTGTTTACCCAACTGCCGGCAACATTGGTGGCGGAGGCTTTATGGTGGCACGACTGACAGATGGCAAAGCATTTGCGCTTGATTATCGTGAGCAAGCACCGGGCAAGGCCACAGAAGATATGTACATCGATGCGAAAACCGGAAAGGCAAACACAAGGCTTTCGCAAAATGGACACCTTGCAAGTGGGGTGCCGGGAACCGTTGCCGGATTGTTTGCTGCCCACAAGTATGCCAGGCTTTCTATGAAAGTCCTTATACAACCGGCTATTGACCTTGCGGAAAAGGGCTTTGTAATTACTGAGCGTGAAGCCAATCGTCTCAACGGCATTCAGTTAGCACTGGAAAGAACAAATACAACACTGCCCATTTTCTTTAAATCAACTCCCTGGAAAGCCGGCGACACACTGATTCAAAAAGACCTTGCCAACACACTCAAGCGTATTCGCGACAATGGACAGGCCGGTTTTTATGAGGGTGAAACAGCACGTTTAATTGTAAATGAAATGGAACGCGGAGCCGGCATCATCAGCCTCGATGACCTGAAACAATACAAAGCCGTAGAACGCAAAGCCGTTTCCTTTGACTACAAAGGATACTCTATTATTAGCATGCCACCTCCCAGCAGTGGGGGCATTATGCTCAACCAAATGCTGAAGATGCTGGAAGATAGGCCACTGCCATCATATGGTTTTCAAACTGTAAAAAGTGTTCAGCTGATGACCGAAGTGGAACGCCGCTCCTATGCCGACCGTGCAGAACACCTGGGCGACCCAGATTATTACAAGGTGCCCGCTGCAAGTTTGGTAGACCCTGCTTATCTGAAAATGCGGATGGCAGATTATGACAGCAACAAAGCCAGTTTGAGCAGCAATATCAAAGCCGGGGAAATAAAAGAAAGCATGCAAACAACCCACATCAGCGTTATTGATGCCAGTGGCAATTGTGTATCGGTAACCACTACGCTGAATGGTGGTTACGGCAGCAAAGTAGTCGTGGCTTATGCCGGTTTCTTTTTGAACAACGAAATGGATGATTTTAGTGTGCAGCCTGGCGTTCCCAACATGTTTGGAGCCATTGGCGGCAAAGCCAATGCCATTGCACCCGGTAAACGCATGCTCAGCAGCATGACGCCAACCATTGTGGTAAAAGACAACAAGCCATTCATGGTGGTGGGAACACCGGGTGGTACTACCATTATTACTTCGTTGCTGCAGAGCCTGGTGAACGTAATTGATTTTGGCATGAATGCCGATGACGCTGTGAACATGCCCAAATTCCATCACCAGTGGCTCCCCGATGAAGTGAAGGTTGAAAAAGAATTTCCCTTTGAGGTGCGCCGGCAATTGGAAGCAATGGGATACAAAATAGTTGAAAGCGGCCCGTGGAGTGCCACAGAAATGATACTGGTGAAAGCCGGAGGCAAGCTGGAAGCTGTTGGCGACAAACGTGGTGATGACAGCGTGTCGGGATATTAAGGGTAGCTACAAGCAACCAGCTGTTGGGTGCATGCAAAATGCAATGGTCACTTACGTGAAGTTCTGTAATCATTTTTCAGATTCAGCTTCATGGGGATTTCGATGTTGTTGATTTTAAAAGTGCCTTCAAGGTGCTGCTCAAAATTGGCGGTTTGCATGATGCCGCTTCCCGTTTCCACATACATTGTGCCTTCCTGTTTGCCTTTGAATGCCGCTTCCATTTTTACACCAAACATATCGAACACTTTCTTCTGATCGGGTTGGCCAAGTGAGGGTAATGCAGCCATGGCCAATGAAGGCAATGCAGGTTTGGTGTCGCCATTCTCGATTCGAGAAACCACATGAATTTCAGCTAATCCATTTTTTACAGACCGCAATTCAAATTCATTCGAAATGACCATCGAATACAGGGACCGCATGTTGATCTGGTTGCGCCATTTATCGCCGATGTCAACTTTCTCCGGAGGAAAAACACTAAAGCATTGCTGCACCATGCCAAACATCATGTCAGCGTTCATTATTGGCTTCAGGGTACCTGCAAGCCGCTCTTTCACCGGATTGGTAGAGTCGCCGAGGATGTATTCGAGTTCATGCCACATGCTATCGTTCGGTACCACACGTTCCAGTTTACCTAGGTCGTTCATTTCGGCCCTGAATTGAAGGCGATGCAGAAATGCCGCCAGGTTGGCAGCACCTACAGCGCTATCGCTCAGCAGACTGTCGAGGGTAATTCTCTTTCCACTCACCTGCTGTCCAAATTCATAATTGTCAAATGAAAGGGTGACGGCGAACTTCCTGTTGGGTAATGTGTCGAAGTGCAGTCTACTCGTTATGGTAGTTGACATGGGTGTTTTCAAAGATTTGCCACCAAAACTAATTTCGACATCTCCACCCACTTTGAACACAAGGCTGTAGGCTGAATTGTGGGCAGGCTGAAACTTCAGGTCGTACACACCACGGTCGCATCCTTCCAGTGCAAGAAGCAAAATGGAATAAACAAAAATGAATCTCAACGACAGCATAACTTTCAAATAAACTGAAAAATCCGTTCCGAAGTTCGATGCTTTGAGCACTCTAATGCTGCCGTCTATAAATTCGCCATCATGATTCCCCACGAAACCGTCCAACGCATTATCAATAGCATCGACATTTTGGAGGTGATTGGTGATTTTGTGCAACTAAAGAAACGCGGCGCTAATTACCTGGGCCTGTGTCCCTTCCACAACGAAAAGACTCCGAGCTTCACGGTTTCACCCTCCAAAGAAATTTACAAATGCTTTGGTTGCGGCAAAAGCGGAAACACCATCAGTTTTTTGATGGAGCACGACAAGCTGGGTTATGTGGAAGCATTGCGCTGGCTTGCCAAGAAATACAACATTGAAATTCAGGAAACCGAAACCGATCCTGAATACAAAGAACGACAGCAAACTTCTGATAGCCTTTACATCATTAACCAGTTTGCCCAGAAATTTTTTGAAGAACAACTCTGGGACAACGACATGGGTAAGGCTGTCGCACATTCCTATCTGCAGCACCGTGGTTTCAAGGATGAAATCATTCGCAAATTCGGGCTTGGTTATTGCCCTCCGGACCGAGATTCTTTCGCCAAAGCAGCGGTAAAAAATCTCTATAATAAGGACCTCCTTCTAAAATCAGGCCTTGTCGTCAACCGCGACTTTGGCCTGGCTGATAACTACCGCGACCGAATCATTTTTCCGGTACACAACCACATTGGAAAAATCATTGGCTTTGGTGCACGCCTGATTAAGAACCGAGAGAATGCACCCAAATACATCAACACGCCCGAAAACGAGTTGTATGTCAAAAGCAAGATTCTCTACGGCATTTATTTTGCCAGGCAGGCAATTGAAAAAAACAATGAATGCCTGCTGGTGGAAGGTTACACCGATGTTATCAGCCTGCACCAGGCAGGTGTAGAAAATGTGGTGGCTAGCGGAGGCACCTCACTAACGCCTGACCAGTTGCGACTGATAAAACGCTATACCAAAAATCTAACCATCATTTACGACGGTGACCCTGCCGGCGTAAAAGCTGCGTTGCGTGGTTTGGATCTTGCACTGGCCGAAGGATTGTATGTAAAACTTGTCTTGATTCCTGACAATGAAGACCCTGACAGTTATGTGAACAAAGTGGGCAGGGATGCCTTCAACGAGTTCATCCAAACCAACAAACGCGACTTCATCATCTTTCAGACTGAAGTGGCACTGAAGGAAGCGGGCAACGATGCACAAAAACGCAGCGAAGTGGTGAACCGCATCGCTGAAAGCATCAGTCATATTGATAAGGCAGAGGATTTTTCACGGCAGCAGGATTACATCAGGAGCAGTGCCGAACTGCTGAAAGTGGATGAGGAAGGTTTGATAAACCTTGTCAACAAATTCATTCGCGAAAAACTACAGAAGGAACAACGCAAGTCGGCTACAGAGCAGGCAGCGCCAGTTTTGGTAAGTGAAACGGATGAAGAAAAGTTGGATGCCAACCTTAGTTTCCTGCTTGGCAACGAGTTGCAGGAAAGGGCTGTGCTTAAATGCCTGCTGGTATATGGTCTGCTTGAGATGGCAAACGGCGAAACCATTGCAGCTCATATTTTCAACAGCCTCGAAAATTTTCATTTCGACAATCATAACCTGGAGAAGGTTTACCTGCTGTATAGAAACTGGTATGAAGCCGGGCTGCAGCCTACCGAGAAATCATTTGTTTATTACCCCGATGAATCCATCAATCGTTTAGTGATTTCGCTGCTGCAATTTCCTTATGAACTAAGCCCGAAATGGGAAGAAATGTTGCAGGGAAGAAAACTCAATGAAATTGACCAGAGCAGGAAAGATTCTTTGCTTTCTGTGAATTATTTCAAGCTTAGAAAACTGAAGCAAATGGTGGAACAAAATCAGCACGAATTGGAAAATGAAAAAGACCCCGACATTCAGCGACAACTCATGGAGCTTCATTTGGAACTCAAGAAATACGAAAGAGAAATAACACATGATTTGGGAACCGTTATTTTGAAATAACCAATGCATGGCAGTACCTTAAGGGAACAAAAGCTGCGTTATGCAATCGTTTGACACCCTTTCAGAAGCCATGAATGTTTTAAGAGAACAGGGCTTTACCTACGATTTCAATCTTGCCTTCGACCAGATTATTTGTGAGAGTAAAGGACTTTGCCTCAATCCGAACCAGTTTGAAATTATGCAGGTATTTCGCTTTGAAGAAATGACCAACCCAAGTGACTCCGCAATTCTTTACGCCATCGAATCCAAAGACCATGGCATCAAAGGCATGCTGGTAACGCCGTATGGTGCTTATGCAGAGGAAGTGGATACGGTGATGCTGGAAAAACTGAAAATGCATCACTGAGCTAATTGTATGAGCATGTCGCTGTAGGAGTTCGTCAAAAGGTGCTCCGTTGTAATGCCCAGCATTTGCATATAAAACAGGCATTGATTGCGCAGGTACGCTTCCCCCAAATTTCCTTCCTTGTCAATGGCTTCAATTTCGACAAAGGTGCCAAGGCCATCTACGGCATCAAGGTGAAACTTCACATTGTCGATGAAAAAAATTTCCCTCGACTTTTTCACCTCAACCAAAATACCCATGGCATCGGCAAGAATACTTCTGAGCTCAGGCCCGTTTTGCATTTGCATCATATTTACCTGGGAGCCTTTGGGTGAAGCCGAATTATCCCGTTGGTAGAAAATGAGTGCATTCTCAATATTTCCCTGCCTGAGTTTGAGCCTTCCGTTAGCACTATTGAAATAAGTATCTGTTTGGTTGTCTGTCCCATGGAAATATGCACCTGCGGCCACTAATATTTCCCTTGCCCTTTCCAGGTTGGCACAAGTGGCTTTTATTTCCACATTCAGATGCTTTGCCATATATACAGTTTGGAAAATGAAAGTAGTAAGTGTTTCAATACCTGTGGCTGCAAAAAGCAAAAGCCCGGACAATGCCCGGGCCCTTTCACAATGCTATGCTGTATTTATTCAGCGGCTTTTTCTTCGGCAGAAGGAGTTGCTTCTTCAGCTTTTACTTCCTCAACAGTTTCAACTGTTTCAGCGGCTGTTTCAGCCACTTTCTTTTTAGCACTACCACGACGGGTACGCTTGGCAGGTTCAGCAGCTTGTTGTGCAGTTTTACCATACACTTCATTGAAATCAACCAGTTCAATCAGCGCCATTTCTGCAGCATCGCCGGGGCGCATGCCCAGTTTGATAATGCGGGTATAACCACCGGGGCGGCTTGCAACTTTTGCAGCCACTTCAGTGAAGAGTTCTTTTACAGCGAACTTATTGTTAAGCGCACTGAAAACAACCCTGTGCTGATGCATGATCTCAGCCTGGTTTTCGTTTTTCTTGGTTTTTGTAATCAGTGGTTCTACAAATCCACGCAGTGCCCTGGCCTTTGCCAATGTAGTAACAATACGTTTGTGCAGAATGAGCTCGCTGGCGAGGTTGCGTAGCAGCGATACGCGATGGGCCTTCTTACGGCCGAGGTTGTTTACTTTGTCTCCGTGACGCATGACATTTAGTTTTTACACCACACCGTGTCAAGGAAATGTGGTGGTTGCAACGGGCATCAGCCCCCTGCGGTTATTAATGATTGTTTATTCAAATGAAGGAGAACTACAGTTCTTCTACATCAATTCCCATTTTCCCGAGATCCATGCCAAAATGCAGTCCTCTTTCGCCCAGCACCTGCTCAATTTCAGCAAGGCTCTTCTGTCCGAAGTTGCGGAACTTCATCAGGTCTTCCTGCTCGTATTGAACCAGTTCGCTCAGGCTGTTGATTTTTGCAGCCTTCAAGCAGTTGAAAGCACGAACGCTGAGGTCCAAGTCTTCCAGTGGCGTTTTCAGAATCTTGCGCAATTGCAGTGTTGTTTCATCAACCAGGTCTTCCTTCTTCTCTTCTTTGGTGTCGAAGGTGATGTTTTCATCAGTGATGATCATCAGGTGCTGAATGAGAATGCGGCTTGCCTGCTTCACAGCTTCTTCAGGATGAATGGTGCCATCGGTAACAACTTCCATCAAAAGTTTTTCGTAGTCAGTACGCTGTTCAACACGTGTGTTTTCAACGCTGTACTTTACATTTTTGATGGGCGTGAAAATTGAATCAACCGGGATGAAGCCAAACGGTGCATCCTTTACGCGGTTTTCTTCAGAAGGCACATAACCACGGCCTTTGCCAATGTAGATTTCAATATCCAACTTGGCAGAAGCATCCATGGTGCAGATGTGCAAATCAGGGTTCATTACCTGGAAACTTTGCATTACTTCACCAATCATGCCTGCGGTGAATTCTGTTTTATTCTTAAGGCTCAGCATGATTTTTTCCTGCTGAACATCTCCATCAGTAGTCTTCTTAAAACGTACCTGCTTGAGGTTGAGGATGAGTTCGGTCACATCTTCAGCAATGCCTTTGATGGTAGCAAACTCGTGGTCGGCACCTTCAACGCGAATAGCGGTTATGGCATAACCTTCGAGTGAACTCAGGAGCACCCTGCGGAGTGCGTTGCCCACGGTAAGACCATAACCGGGCTCAAGTGGACGGAATTCGAATTGTGCCTCAAAATCAGTTGCTTTATGCAGAATGATTTTGTCGGGCTTTTGAAAATTTAAAATGGCCATAGTATTTAATTACGATTGGGTTAATTGAATTTTCTATCGAAGAGGTACAGGTGTAAAATGGCAAACCGCCAGGCAAAAACCGGGCGGTTGCAATTATTATTTGCTGTACAATTCAACGATGAGTTGCTCCCTGATATTCTCAGGTACGCTTTCCCTTTCAGGGTACGCAATGAAAGTGCCTTTCTTTTCACCTTCATTCCAGTCGAGCCAGTTGATTTTGTTGTTCTTACCGTGTATCTGGCTGGTTACTGCAGTGTTATTCACTGATTTTTCGGTCAGGGTAATCACATCACCTGGGCGCAATTGGCAGGAAGGTACGTTTACCACTTCACCATTTACGCAAATGTGTTTGTGACTAACCAGCTGACGTGCTGCAGGACGACTGGGTGCAATGCCCAAACGGTAAACTGTATTGTCCAGGCGGGCTTCCAGAAGTTTGATAAGGTTTTCACCAGTTACACCTTTGCGGCGGCTTGCCTCAACAAAAGTTTTGTAGAACTGGCGCTCAAGCACACCGTAGGTATACTTAGCCTTTTGCTTCTCTTTCAGCTGCACGGCATATTCGCCCAATTGCTTGCGCTTGCGGGCTGCACCATGCTGGCCGGGAGGATTACTGTTTTTACCTAAATACTTGCCATTGCCCAGGATGGGCTCGCCGAAAATCCGGCTGATTTTGGTCTTAGGACCAGTGTAACGTGCCATATACTTTTTTCATTTCGATTTTTTTGGGTTCGGCGAAACGATCAGTAAAAAATCGTAAAAAATCAATCGTCCGCCCTTTGTAAAAATGAAACCTTGTTGGCTCAAATCCTTGCGCTCCCATTGGAGTTTCAGGAAATATTTCTGATTACTGTTTTGCGATTCCTGATTTTATTTTCAGCTACAGCCAAAATTCTTTTTCAGAAATCACCATTCAGAAACGTATTAAACACGACGCTTCTTGGGAGGACGGCAGCCATTGTGGGGCAGCGGAGTCACATCCTTAATCGAAATAATTTCGATGCCGCTTTGTGAAATAGAACGGATAGCACCTTCACGGCCGCTACCAGGACCTTTTACAAAAACTTCGGCACGCTTCATGCCGGCATCAATTGCTACGCGGGCAGCATCTGCAGCTGCAACCTGGGCGGCATAAGGCGTATTTTTCTTGCTGCCTTTGAAGCCCATTTTACCGGCGCTAGACCAGCTGATAACCTGACCCTGCTTGTTGGTAATGCTGATGATAATGTTGTTGAATGTAGCATTTACGTGTACGTCACCGGCTACATCTACCTTCACCACACGCTTCTTGGCGGCGGCTTTGGCACTGAGTTGTTGTTGTTTTGCCATTGTTTTGAACGGGAGGTAATCTTTGTGAAAAAATAAATCCCGAATCGCATCGGGAACCGGATTTTCCTCCTCCCTGCCAGGAGCAGGGTATCCAGAATTTGCCGGATTTATATAACAAAGTCGTGAGTTGAATTTCAACCCACGACTCAATTATTATTTCTTAGGAGCCTTCTTCTTGCCGGCTACTGTCTTACGCTTGCCCTTTCGGGTACGGCTGTTGGTACGGGTGCGCTGGCCACGAACTGGCAATCCTTTACGATGGCGAAGACCACGGTAGCAGGCAATGTCCATCAAACGCTTGATGTTCATTGAAACCTCGCTGCGCAAAGCACCTTCAACTTTAATTTCATCGTTAATGATGGTACGAATAGCATTCAGCTCTTCGTCGTTCCACTCATTTACTTTTTTGCTAACGTCGATGTCAGCCTTGCTCAGGATGTAGTTAGCGGTGCTGCGGCCAATGCCATAGATATAGGTGAGGCCTATTTCACCACGCTTGTTTTTGGGAAGATCAATACCGGCAATACGAGCCATGATAATTAACTATTTACTTTTTTGTTTTTGTTTACTGTCAACGGTCAGCTTCTGACGGTCAACCAAAGAATTAACCCTGACGCTGCTTGAAGCGGGGATTCTTTTTGTTGATGATGTACAGTTTGCCTTTGCGACGTACAATCTTGCAGTCTACGCTACGCTTTTTTACAGATGCTCTTACTTTCATTGTGTTTCATTTTTGTTGCCAGTCAACCGGCAAACCCGGTCACCGGTAACCGGGAACCAAAAATTTTATTTATACCTAAAGATGATTCTTCCTCTGGTCAAATCATAAGGGCTCATTTCCACTCCCACTTTGTCGCCTGGCAGGATGCGTATATAATGCATCCTCATTTTCCCGCTGATGGTGCTCAAAATCTCATGCCCGTTTTCCAACCTAACCTTGAACATGGCATTCGACAAAGCTTCTATAATAATTCCATCCTGTTTAATGAGTGCTTGTTTCGACATAATGATTTTGGGAGCGCAAAGATAGAAGGATTCAGCAGAAAACTGCAAAAAATGCGTTAGGATTTTCCAGAATTTGGCTGCAAATGTGGGAAAATCTTGTCAAATTATTTCTTTATGGACCAAAAATGCGAGAAATCCTGGCTGAAAATGCAAAAACAACCTACTCAATTATGAGTTGGAAATCAGCAATGCACGAAAAGGGTTTGAGCCATGCGGCCGCCCCCGCTTATTTATTTTGTTTGGGTACATACTTCTCAACCTTTCCGTTGTACCTCATTAAAGAACGATTGGAGGATGTGACTGAAACAGTGGTGTAACCATCTTCGCTGATATTCAGAATCATTGATTGTATTTCCTTCTTGTCGTTTGGCTTGATGGTAATTGTCCATCCCCCCTTTTTTCCTGGTTCCGAGTCATATCCAAAATCAGTCGATTCAAACTGGATTGGGCCTTCATTGCTGCCATAACCCGCGCCTCCATAAGCTGTCCCATAAAAAGGCAGGTCGCTGATGAGCTTTGAAGCAGTCACAGTTATTCCATAGGTGCCCGTCAGATTTATGCTCCTGCCCTTATCAGAATAAGCCTGTGAGGCTTTGAATTCGTAGGATTTGGACTCAACTGCCATTTTCAATTCCTGCTTTTGCTTTTCTTTCATTTCCTTCTTGCTCATTTTCTCCTGTGCTTGTGCACCAACTGGCACAACGGTCGAAAAATATAATGCTAGTCCTGTAGCAATTTTCAGCACATCTCCCAGTATTGTTCTATAATTCATTTTTCATGATTTTGAATCGCAAATTTTCAAATTTTTTGACAGTCAAAACAGGTTTACAGGCAAAATGATTTCCCATTGATTGGGCTGGGTGGAACCTGTAGCCTGCTTGTCGAGCAAGTAACTATACCTTACTCCCACTGTTACCGGTAGTTGATTCCAAATTCTGGAATCAAAATACACCTCGCCGCCAACCGTTGAAAATGGCCGCGTAAGGCCGGTGCGAAGGCTTTTCACTTCGGT
>JBBIOQ010000063.1:0-996 GCA_037443285.1 Sphingobacteriales bacterium
CCCTGGCGGCCGGGGCCTTCCTGGCCGGGCACAACCACATACCTGGTATCGAGCATGTTGAGCACCTGTATGTTGGGTGTACCGGTGGAAAGTTGGTGCTCAATCAAATCCTGGTAAATGCTCAACTTGGCAGGATGGTAGCCGCCAATAGAGCGTACATAATAAGAAGTAAGTGCATCGTTGAACACATCGCCCGTTACATTGAACACACGATAGTGCGGGTCTTTATCGCTTTGAATTTGCGTAAGCGCTTTGTGTAGTGGCGCATTGCTGGCAGCCATAAAGCCACCGGGGTCTACTTCTTCTTTCTCCTGGAAATTGTCGTCATTCAGGTATCGCCTGTCAACAGCAAACAGGTCGAATGAACCAAGCAGTAGCAAGCCTGCAAGTGCAATGGTAGTATTGAGTTTGCTTTTTGCAAAAGCCCACAACAGCACAAAACCTGCAGCCGCAAATGCCAGGGATCGAATGAGGTCGTTCATGTACAACTCTTTCCTGTCTTCGCCAGCTGCATTCAAAATAGTTTTTACCGGCTCTGCAAGGGTTGGGTTGGAAGCCGAAATCGCTTTGTAGGTTTCCTGTTCATTGCCTGAACGGAAGTCGGTACTGAAGTAATACATCATCGCAATCAGCAGCACAACGCCCGTTGCAATGCCTGCGTATTTTACTGTCTTCCATTTTTCTGCTGCGGGTTTATCGCCAAATAAAAGTTGCTGCAATCCAATGATTCCCATCATCGGCCAAAGCAACTGCGGAATAACGAGTATCATAGTCGGAGCCCGGAACTTGTTGTAAAAAGGCAGATGGTCGAAAAGGAAGGTGTTGAAGCCAAGGAAGTTATTTCCCCATGCCATTATTATAGAAAGCACAGAAATGGCAAGTACCCACCAACGATGCGGGTTATTTTGCGTAAACATGCCAAGTGCAAATAGCAGGCAAATGATAGCGCCGAGATAAACAGGCCCGCTGGTAAATAGTTGGTCGCCCCAATAGGCA
>JBBIOQ010000063.1:1015-23500 GCA_037443285.1 Sphingobacteriales bacterium
AACCTGCTGTGCCGTTAGCTGATCTATTTGTCCGCCCTGGTAAGCTCCCATGAGCGCTTCATAAAATTTCGATTGTTCGCCCAGGCTTTCGCTGGCACCACCTTTTGCATTGGGCACAAGGAGGGTAAGCGTTTCGGCCTTACCGTAGCTCCACCGGAAAGCGTATTCCGCATCAAGACCGGCAGTTGATTTTTTGCCACCAATTGTATCGGCCGGCAACAGGCTGGCTTTGCCGCCACGCATCGATTCCTTTGAATAATCGTAAGTAGTAAATAGGTTTACCGCACTGGTAAGTGCACCCACGCCTGCCGCTGCAATAGCAATGCCACCCACTGCAATGAGGTGTTTTATTTCGCCATTGCGAATCCATTGAATGACATAAGCAACCGTCATGAACAGCACCACAAACAACATGTAATAGATAATCTGGAGGTGGTTGTTTACAATGAGCGCTGATGTGAATGCTGCCGTCAACGCTCCGCCAATCCAGTATTTCTTTTCATACAATAATAGCAGTGCGCCCAGCAAGGCAGGCATCAATGCCATGGTTATCATTTTGGTATGATGGCCTACAGCAATAATGATAGGATCGTAACTGCAGAAGGCAAAACCAATACTGCCCAGTATACCTATCCATGGGTTGACCCGCAACACCTGCGAGAGGAAATAAAAACAGATACATGCCAGGAAGAAATACCTGAATGGTTCGGGCAGGCCAAACGACATGACATGAATGATCATGGCAGGCACATAGGCATTGCTTTGGAATGCGATGTTGTAGGAAGGCATACCGCTGAACAAACCATTGGTCCAAAGCGGAAAAGTGCCATGTTTTTCTTTGTAATTAAATGCATCCTGCGCCATGCCTTTCCATTGGGTAAGGTCGTGCTGCGAAATGCTTTTTCCTTCCAATGCGGGCTTACAATAAACCAGGCTTACCACAAGGAAAATTGCCACGGCCACCAGGTGCGGCCACCATTTTTTGAAATCAAACTTCATAACGTGCAATGCTTTGTCAAGGCCGGAAAAGGGGCCGTTTGAGTGCAGCAAATTAATAGTATTTTGCCCGCATCAGCTAATTAGCTTTTATCATGAAATGCCATACACAACCGCTCACAAACCGATGATGAATTTGCTGGCATTCCATACCCGTTCCGGCCAGTTGGGCATGTGGCCAAAATAACAGCTGCCCCGGGCGGCGAACTAAAACAGATACACATGAAAGGACAGATTTTTAAACTGTTAATGCTGTTAAACGGTTGCTTCTGGCTCACCATAGTTTTCACTAGGTGGAAAGGACTTTCGCAACTGCCGCAGGCAGCTGTATCTACGGTGGTGGTGCTGGGTACGGTGGCCATTGTGGGTAACCTTTACTTTTGGTTGAAAGTTTTCCGCAACCGGCAAATGCCAAAAGCAGCAGCGGCTATTTGGGTTCGGGCATTTATCCTAATTTCAACCCTTGCCCAATTGTTTGTACTATTCACTTCATCCTTTTCATGATTCACAACATTATCCGCGACAAGGCCACCAAACTGTTCATTATTCTTGGTGGCATATTCATTTCCACTGCATTGGTAGCCGAAGTAATCGGCGTGAAGATTTTTTCGCTTGAAAAGGTCTTTGGCGCCAAACCAATTGATGCCAGCGTTTTTGGCGAAGTGCTCAGCATCAACCTGTCGGCAGGCGTACTCATCTGGCCTGTTGTGTTCATACTCACGGATATTATCAATGAATATTTTGGAACAAAAGGGGTGCGTTTCCTTAGTTTGCTTACCGCCGTACTCATTGCATTTGCCTTCCTGGTTTTCCAGGGTGCTATGGCGCTTCCGCCGGCCGATTTTTTTGTTACCAGTAAAACAGGCAGCGGCGTACCCAATATGGAATATGCCTATCAAAGTGTGCTCGGCCAGGGCGGAAATATCATCATTGGGTCACTGGCCGCTTTCATCCTCAGCCAGTTGATTGATGTGTTTACCTTTCACAAAATCAAACAGGTAACGGGCGAAAAGAAAATATGGCTGCGGGCAACGGGTTCCACGCTTGTGTCACAGTTCATCGACAGTTTTGTGGTGCTGTTTATTGCATTTTACATTGGCAGCAGGCTTAATGCCAGCCCCGGCGATTTCGTATGGTCGTTCAAATTATTCCTGGCAGTAGGGGTAGTAAACTATACCTACAAATTCATTATTGCCATCATTATGACACCTGTTATTTACCTGGTGCATAATTTCATTGAAAGCTACCTCGGCCATGAATTGGCCGCTGGCATGAAGGATGCGGCCATGAAAAGAGGATAAACTTTTCGGCTGTAAAATTTAACCCTGGTCGAAGAGTGAGACAATGCGTGGATGAATCAACTTTCACAAGTAAAACGGATTCGTTTATCCAAAAAGACTGCTGCTGAGGTAACGGTCGCCGCGGTCGCAGCAAATAAAAACAATAACACCGGTTTCTATTTCTGAAGCAAGCCTCAATGCTGCTGCGGCAGCGCCACCACTGCTCATGCCTGCAAAAATGGCTTCTTCTTTTGCAAGCCTTCTTGCCATTAGCGTTGCTTCCTGCTGCGATATATCCATCACCCTGTCAACCCGGGATGGATCAAAAATTTTGGGCAGGTATTCTTTGGGCCAACGGCGTATGCCGGGGATTGATGATTCCTCCGTTGGCTGGCATCCTACCATTTGTATGGCGTTATTTTTTTCTTTCAGAAACATGGATGTGCCCACAATGGTACCGGTAGTACCCATACTGCTTACAAAATGCGTGATGCTTCCGTTAGTGGCCCTCCAAATTTCTGGACCTGTTGTTTTGTAGTGGGCCAGGTAATTGTCTGGATTAGCAAACTGGTTCAGTATAAAATGCGAACCACTAGCGGCTTTTGCTTCGGCATAGTCCCGGCAGGCTTCAATGCTTTCAAGCAATGTTACCTGTGCACCGTATGCTTCCATGGTCAGCGTTCTTTCGCGGGTGCTGTTGGCAGGCATTACCAATTCTATTTCCATGTTGTACAGGCGTGCAATCATGGCAAGAGCAATGCCTGTGTTGCCGCTCGTAGCTTCAATCAGTGGCATGCCTGGTTTTATTTCGCCACGCTCCACTGCACTGCGAATCATGTTGAGTGCAGGCCTGTCTTTCACACTGCCGCCGGGATTATCACCTTCCAGCTTTGCAAAAATTTTCACGGCAGGGTTGGTATGAATCCTGGTGATTTCTACCATAGGTGTGTTGCCCACGAGGTCGAGAACGGATGCCATTTACTTGAGTGGTTTTTCCTGCAATAAATAATCGGGCTGGGTGACAACGGTTATTTCCGGCTTGTGATAAACCGTGCTGTACGCTGGTACACTTTTGGTGAGCCACACGTTGCCGCCAATAATGCTGTGTTGTCCAATAACGGTTTCGCCTCCAAGGATTGTGGCATTAGAATAAATCACTACATGGTCTTCTACCGTTGGATGCCGCTTGAGGTTTGCCATCGATTTTTCTACACTTAATGCACCGAGTGTTACACCCTGGTACAATTTTACATGCCGGCCTATTTCGGTGGTTTCGCCCACTACAATGCCGGTGCCGTGGTCAATAAAAAAGTACTCACCAATTATTGCTGCAGGATGAATGTCGATGCCGGTTTGTGTATGCGCATATTCGGTGAGAATGCGTGGTATGATGGGTACTTTCAGCTGATGCAATGCATGTGCAATACGATAAAAGCAGATAGCAAAAAAACCGGGGTAAGCCCTGATGATTTCAAATTCGTTGTGAGCCGCAGGGTCGCCTGAAAGGATGGATTGCACATCGGTCTGCAGTACGCGGTGCAACTCCGGAAGTTGTGTAAAAAACAATTCGGCTACCTCCGGTTTGTTGCAATGGTTGCATGCTTTGGTGGCATTGAGCATGGCTGCCAATTCACGCTTCAGTTCTACAAGATGTTCTTCAATTTCTGCAGGAGTGGAAACAAGGCTCAACGATTTTTCGGGAAAAAGGATGCCGGCAAGATTTCTTGCCCAGCCTGCAATGCGTTCGGTGGAAGGCACCGGCTCAACAGCGGATTGTTTGTCGAATAATTCCTGTATGAATTGTTTGTCCATGGTACTGGTTGCGGCCAATGATGACCAATGAATTCAAATGTAATTTCATTTGGCTGGCAAGCAGTTCGTTGGGTTGTTAAGGCTAAAGGAAAAATTTCAATTTTTCGGTATGCGTAAATCAGCGCCAGCCATATTTCACCAGGTCAGCAACAATTTTATCAATGGGAAGTGTGACTGATTCTGATGAGAATTTTTCCCAATCAACAAAGCGGGGAGTTTCAATTTCGCCGGTTCTGTTGTAAATCTCCATTTCCCTCGCATCAAAGTCAAACGGTTTTTCTCTCAATGTAGCTTTGATAGGTTCCAATGCTTTCACTTCATAATAAATGCTGATGATTTGGAAGGCAGGATTGAAGGCGCTCATCTGGAAAAAGTCAGTGGTGTAAATGTGGTCACCTACTTCCACTGAAAGGTCAAGTTCTTCCCTGAATTCGCGAATAAGGCAATCACGGGTTCCTTCGCCAAATTCAAGTCCGCCACCCGGAAACTTGGTGATGAGCATTCCCCTGATGAATTCATCGCTCACCAGCACTCTCTTATTTTCATCTATCAGAATTCCGTAAACACGTAAACTGAACTGGCTCATTTAAAAGCTTTTTTTCTTACAAAATACCAACCTGTCCAAAGACCGAGCAACACCGACAATGAAACGGGCAGGTAAAAAGCATAGGGTGAATTCTGCCCGGGCAGCGGCACGTTCATACCATAAATGCTGGAAACCAACACAGGTATTTGCAGTGCAATGGTGATATAGGTAAGTCGTTTTAATACAATGTTCTGGTTGTTGCTGATAATACTTGCGAATGCATCGAGTGTGCTCGAAAGAATGTTTGTATAAATGTTGGCCATCTCAAGGGCCTGGCTGTTATCAATAATCAGGTCATTCAGAAAATCACGTTCTTCCTCGTTGAGTTGCAGGGCATTGGTGCGTTCCAGTTTCATCATCAGCAGTTCGTTGCTGCGCAGCGCAGTTACAAAATACACGAGGCTCTTTTGAATGCGCACTAATTCCAGCAGGTCCTCATTGCTGTTGCCGTCGTACAGTTTTTGTTCGAGCAGGTTGCGGCGGTGGTTAATTTCTTTGAGGAAATCCATGAAGTTCACCACCACTTTTTCAAAAATTTTCAGCACCATCATTTTCCTGTTATCCGGCTTGCGGTTCTGGAAGGTGTTGAAGAATTTTTTGATGGCGCCATTGTCGAAACTATTAACCGTTACAATCTGGTTGTGAGTGAGAATAATGCAAATGGGAATGGTGATGTAGAAAGCATCACTGTCGTTGAAAGAATTATTTTCAGCAGGGGTTTTTATAACGATGAGCTTCACATTATCGTCAATTTCGAAGCGGCTTCTTTCGTCGATGTCCAGCGAGTCGCTCAGAAAATCAATCGGGATATCGAGTGTTTCAGCAATGTGTTCAAACTCCTCCTGCTTCAGCGGGGGCAATACATTCACCCATGCACCCGGCTCGGCGGTTATTACCTCCAGCGTCTTCTGGTCCTGGTTTTTAAAATATTGAATCACGGTTCCGCAAAGATGAGGTTTAATAAACTTCAGTCATCCACTAAAATTGCTTTTCCCATCAGCCAGTCCTGCTGTACATCTTTTCCCAAAACAAATTCTTCGGTGCCGAAAATGACAAAGCCCATTTTGCTGTAAAAAGCAATGGCATCTTCATTTTTCTGCCATACACCCAGCCACAAATACTGGTACGCATTGTCCTTGCAGAACTTTTCAATTTCATGCATCAGCACCTTGCCAATGCCTTTTGCTTTTTTTTCAGGATGGACATAGATGCGGGCCACCTGCAAGGGGTGGGGCTTTGTGAACAGTTGTGGTTGCAGGTTCAACGCCAGCTTGCAATAGCCAACTATCCTGTCGTTTTCATGAGCAATAAAATGTAGGATGCTTTCTTCCTTTATTTCATGCGTGATAGCCTGCTGCGAAAAGTACTGACTGCAATAATCATCCATGTCTTCAGGCGTATTATGAGGAGAATACTGGTGCCTGAATGTGTACTCGCAAAATGCCCGAAGCGCTACCTGGTCGTCGATTATTGCTTTTCTTATTTGCATGCAACCAGCATTTTTTTAGTCAAGCACCTTCAGCGATTCGCGGATGATTTCAATACTTTCCATAATCTGCGCTTCAGTAATACAAAGCGGCGGAGCAAACCTGATTTTATCTCCGTGGGTTGGCTTTGCAAGAAGCCCGTTGTTTTTGAGTTCCATGCAAAAATCCCAGGCGGCTTCGGGGTTTGAGTGTTTTATAACCACGGCATTCAACAGTCCTTTGCCACGCACCAGGGCAACATGCGGATTGTTGAGTTTTTCCAATTCGCTGCGCATTAATTGGCCCAAAGCTTCTGCATTGTCGGCCATTTTTTCATCTTTCAACACCTTCAGTGCTTCCATAGCCACAGCGCATGCCAGTGGATTGCCACCGTAGGTGCTGCCGTGCTCGCCCGGCTTAATGTTGAGCATTATGTAATCATCGCAAAGCACAGCGCTTACCGGCATTGTCCCTCCGCTCAGTGCCTTGCCAAGAATGAGAATGTCAGGACGCACTTGCTCATGGTCGCAGGCCAGCATTTTTCCGGTGCGGCACAGGCCGGTTTGTATTTCATCGGCAATGAACAGCACGTTGTATTTGTCGCACAATTGTCGAACGCCCTGTAGGTATCCATCATCGGGAACAACAACGCCAGCCTCGCCCTGGATGGGTTCGACCATGAAGGCAGCTACGTTTTTATCTTGCAAAGCTTTCTCCAACTCGGGTAGGTTGTTATATTCAACCAACTCAAACCCCGGCATATAGGGACCGAAGTGGAAATAGCTCGAGGGGTCGGTGCTGCTTGATATAGCCGCCAATGTTCTTCCCCAGAAATTGCCTTTGGCAAAAACAATTTTTGCTTCATTTTCAGCTATACCTTTTTTGTCGTAACCCCAACGGCGTGCCAGTTTGATGGCGGTTTCGCCACCTTCTACACCAGTGTTCATCGGCAACACTTTTTCGTAGCCAAAATATTCAGTTATGAATTTGGCATATTCGCCCAGCAGGTTGCTGTGGAATGCCCGGCTCGTAAGGGTTAGCTTTTGCGCCTGTTCCACCAACGCATTGATGATACGCGGATGGCAATGCCCCTGGTTTACAGCCGAATAACCGCTCAAAAAATCGTAATAGCGATTGCCATCCACATCGTATACAAATACACCTTCGCCTCTTTCGAGCACAACGGGAATGGGATGGTAATTGTGGGCGCCAAAATGTTCTTCGAGTTCAAGATAGTATTGCGATTTGGCTGAAAGATTGATTTCAGTATGCGTCATGATACATGTGTTTGAAGAATTGCGGCAAGGTCAAATCCATTGCCTGAAGCAATTCAGCTGTGGTAAATAAGAATTAGAAAGAAAAAGTCAGTAGATGATGTAATTACCCGGCCACGGGGTGGTCGAGAAAATCGAGGTTGCAGTTCAGAAACGATATGTTTGAATGCCTTGAGATAATAATGACTTTGCGCAAAAATAGGTTTATCTGGCCAAAAGCTGCAATCGTGGTTATTGCAGCCAGCGAATCGTCTATACATCGGTTGATTCAAAAGCCTGTTTTATATCATTGGCTGCCTTCTGTGATTGCTCTACTATTATAGAAATTTATGCGAGGCCTTTATCAGGCCTGAAACACAATACAAAATGGTTTGGCATACGCTTACACTGGAGCAAATTTTTTCCCTCATAGGCACTTCGCCAAACGGTCTTCTTGATGAGCAGGTTGCCGGACTGTATGAAAAATATGGGCCAAACGAATTGCTGGAGAAAAAGAGAAAACCTGCCTGGCGAATTTTATTAAATCAGTTCGCCGACTTCATGATCATTGTTTTGGTGGTAGCGTCCATCATATCTGGTTTTGTTGGCGAGCTGACCGATACCATTGTTATTCTTGTAATTGTGTTGCTGAATGCCGTGATTGGCTTTTTGCAGGAATACCGGGCCGAAAATGCAATGGCTGCCCTTCGGGAAATGGCCACCCATCATTCCGTGGTATTGCGAAACGGACACCCGGTTACCATTTCAACTGTCGAGTTGTTGCCGGGTGATGTAGTAATGCTCGAAGCCGGCAATATTGTACCAGCTGATATGCGGCTCATGGAAGCGCATAGCCTGCGCATAGATGAAGCGGCACTTACAGGCGAATCAGTTTCGGTGAACAAGCACATTTTGGTAATAGAAGAAAGTGAAATTGCTGCGGGCGACAAGTTAAATATGGTTTTCAAGGGAACCCTGGTTACGCAGGGCAGGGGGAGGGGTGTAGTGGTGGCCACTGGTATGAATACCGAATTGGGAATGATTGCACGCATGCTGCAGGGCGAAGATGTGCAAACGCCCTTGCAGGCAAGAATGGCCGATTTCGGAAAGAAGCTTTCATACGGCATCCTCGTCATCTGCGCAGCCCTTTTTGGCATTGGTCTTTGGGCCGGGCAGCAGGTGTTGCCCATGTTGCTGTTGGCTATTTCGCTGGCAGTGGCTGCCATACCGGAATCACTACCTGCACTTATCACGATTGCACTTGCACGGGGCGCCAAACGTTTGGCCAAAAACAATGCGCTTATCCGTAAACTTCCTGCAGTGGAAACGCTCGGTTCTGTTACATTTATTTGCACTGATAAAACGGGGACACTTACACAGAACCAGATGAAAGTAGCGGGAACAATTCCCAACCCCATTCAGGCGGAAGCCCTTCCAGGAATCAGCCTTTTTGAAATGGCACAGGCACTTAACCACGATGTGAGAGTCGGTGCAAAAGATAATCTCCTGGGCGACCCAACCGAATTGGCAGTGGTTGAAAGTGTTGCCCACCGGCTGGGGTTTGACCAACTGAAAGAAATCATTACCGGTTTCCCACGCATTGCTGAGTTTCCTTTTGATGCCATACGAAAATGCATGACTACTGTTAATGACCTGCAAGGCAGTCTACTCCTTCTTACAAAAGGGGCCGTGGAATCAATAGCTCCTATGCTTAACAATGAAGTTGAGGCTCAGGAAATTCTGAAACAGGCTGCAGCATTGTCGGCCGATGGATACCGGGTGCTAGTGTACGGGTTCAAATGGCTGGATTGTATAGACGCGGGTTTTTCGCTTCAGACAGCGGAATGTGACCTTGATTATTTAGGAATGGTATATATGGCCGACCCACCAAGGGAAGAAATCTCCAAGGCTATCAGTGAGTGCAAAACTGCAGGCATAAGACCGGTAATGATTACCGGCGACCATCCATCCACTGCTCTGGCCATTGCCAGCCAGATAGGCCTGCCTGCTGCCAATAGCAAAATGATTTCCGGCGTTAGTTTAAACAAACTCACACCAGAGGAATTTGCATCCGAAGTGGAGAATATCAGCATTTATGCCAGGGTTTCTCCAGAGCAGAAACTGCGAATTGTTCAGGCGCTTCAGCAACGCGGGCAATTTGTAGCAATGACGGGTGATGGGGTCAACGATGCTCCTTCGCTGAAGAAGGCAAACATTGGCATTGCCATGGGTGTCAGCGGCACAGATGTGAGCAAGGAGACTGCCCACATGATACTGCTTGATGACAATTTCGCCACCATCGTAAAGGCGGTAAAGGAAGGACGGCGCATTTATGACAACATCAGGAAGTTTGTCAAATACGTGCTGTCCTGCAATGGAGCAGAAATCCTTACCATGTTCCTTGCGCCATTGTTCGGGTTGCCCATCCCGCTATTGCCCATTCAGATTCTTTGGATAAACCTCGTTACTGATGGATTGCCCGGCCTTGCCCTTGCCGGCGAAAAGGCTGAAAAAAACATCATGCAAAGACCGCCACGCCAGCCAGGTGAAAGCTTGTTTGCTGGTGGCATTGGATGGCATATTTTGTGGGTGGCCTGCCTGATGGCTGCTGTAGCCCTTGGCACACAGGCAGCAGCCATTCACTTCCAAAGTGGTCATTGGCAAACCATGGTGTTTACAGTATTATCAATCAGCCAATTGGGTCAGGCCATGGCGGTAAGGAGTGAAACTCAATTCATATATCGCCATGGTCTATTTTCTAATTTGCCATTGGTGCTCACAGTGCTGTTTACTTTTGTTCTCCAATTGGTGGTCATTTACCTGCCTTGGGCAAACCAGGTTTTCAAAACCCAACCTTTGACTTTGGTTGAATTGTCAATGAGCATCTTGTTATCAGCTGTAGTATTTCATGCGGTAGAGTTGGAAAAATTCCTGCGGGGTGTCAATAGAAAAGTCACTGGATGATATTCCGAGTTTTCACCTGCTTTACTGAAGTGGAAGCATTTTTTTAACAAGTATTGCTCAATTTGCAGCATCTTTTTTTCGGAAAATCTTCAAAATTCATTTTGCCGAATGATTGCAATGGCGCACCTTTGCCGTCCCAAAAAAGTAAGATCATGGCAAGAGTATGTCAGGTAACAGGAAAAAAGCCTATGACAGGTCATCATGTTAGTCACTCTAACATCAAGACCAAGCGCCGGTTCAATCCGAACCTGCAGACAAAGCGTTTCTTCCTGGCCGAGGAAAACAAATGGATTACCCTGAAGGTTTCTGCAGAAGCTATTCGTACCATTAATAAGAATGGTTTGTATTCTGTAGTAAAGGAATTGCGCCTCAATGGGGTGCATATCTGATTGGAGCTTCATTAAAGAATTGATTCAATTAATATAACATGGCAAAGAAGAGCAAAGGCAACAGGGTTCAGGTGATTCTTGAATGCACTGAGCACAAGAATAGCGGTAAGCCCGGCACCAGCCGTTACATCACCGTTAAGAACAAGAAAAACACTCCTGAGCGCCTTGAACTTAAAAAGTTCAACCCCATCCTGAAAAAGGTAACTGTACACAAGGAAATCAAGTAATTTCAGTTGACGCACTGTCAATTGGTAATCTGTCAACTAATTATATATGGCAAAAGCTGCTAAAACCGCGATAAAGACTAAAGACCAGAAGGCCGCCGCCGAAGCAAAGAACTATTCAAAAGTTATCAAAGCTGTGCGCAGCCCCAAGACCGGTGCATATACTTTTAAAGAAGTAATCCTGCACAAGGAAAAGATTAAGGACTTCCTGGCCGAAAAGTAATGGCGCAATAGTGAAAAGTATTTGAGCTGTCATCCTCCGGGTTTGATGGCTTTTTTTGTTTTAGTCTTGCTTTTGTTGGAATTTGAACACCAGGTAATTCACACTATATGGGATTTTTTGACAAACTCTTCGGTAAGAAGGAAAAGCAGACCCTTGATGAAGGGCTGGAAAAAACCAAAGAAAGTTTCTTTTCTAAAATCACAAAAGCGGTAGCAGGCAAAAGCACCATTGATGAAGAAGTGCTTGACGATTTGGAAGAGGCATTGGTTAGCGCCGATGTAGGGATTGATACAACTGTGGCCCTTATCGACCGCATTAGCGAAAGGGTTAAAAGGGACAAATACCTCGGCACATCGGACCTGAACCGCATAATGCAGGAGGAAATGGCTTCTATTTTGGTAGATGCCCCCGATTACCTTTCTGCAGGCTTCAATCTTGATGGCATGCCAAAGCCTTATGTATTGCTGGTGGTAGGCGTAAATGGGGTTGGTAAGACTACCACCATTGGCAAGCTCGCAAACCAGTTTAAGCAGGCCGGCAAATCGGTGTTGCTTGGCGCTGCCGATACCTTTCGGGCTGCAGCTGTGGACCAGTTGACTATCTGGAGCGAAAGGGTGGGAGTGCCTATCGTAAAGCAGGCAATGGGTAGCGACCCGGCTTCTGTGGCTTTTGATACCGTGCAGAGCGGCGTTGCCAAAAATGCCGATGTGGTAATTATTGATACGGCAGGACGCCTGCACAATAAGGCTCACCTGATGGAGGAGCTCAGCAAAATTAAAAGGGTGATCAAAAAACAATTACCCGAGGCACCTCATGAAGTGCTGCTGGTTCTGGATGGCAGTACCGGTCAGAATGCACTTGAACAGGCAAAACATTTTACCGCAGCAACTGAAGTAACTGGCCTTGCTATTACAAAATTGGATGGCACTGCCAAAGGTGGCGTTGTACTTGCCATCAGCCATCAAATGAAAATTCCTGTTCGCTACATTGGCGTTGGCGAAAAGCTGGACGACCTGCTCATTTTCGACAAGAAGGAATTTGTAAGCAGCCTTTTCAACCTCGACTAACTGGTTCAAATCGTGTCCCTTGTTATCGGGCCTTCATTTACTACCTAATTTGGCTGAATTTGTTGCGTTTCAAGACGAAGTATTGCCAAACAATACTCCCTTCGCAATGTCCCTGCAATGGTCTGAATTTCCTGCATCCCGGCCATTTGGCCTTGCCCGGAGATACCCACCACCACAAAAATGCCATCCATGCTTTGAGTACTGCAATGGCATTGGGGGTATGTTTTTTTGTAGCGAAATGCATAGAGGCAACAAAGTCGAGGAACAAGCGTAGCGGCAGCACCCAGAGAAGCCGCCCAATTGGAAGGTTGCGGGTTATCATCACCAGGTTATTCCTGAAATTGAAAAATGTTTTTCTTGGGCTTTCTTTAGAAAGGCTGCCTGCACCCAGGTGATAAACAACGGACCGGCCACAGTAAGCTACCTTCCATCCTGCACATTGCGCCCTCCAGCATAGGTCAATTTCTTCGTTGTGCATGAAATAGAATTCGTAAAAACCACCCAGGCTTCGAAAAGCTGTAGCCCTCGCCAGCATTGCTGCACCGGTAGCCCAGAAAATAATTTGCTCATCATTGTACTGGCCTGCATCCAATTCAATGGATTCAAAAATCCTACCCCTGCAAAAAGGGTAGCCAAGGGCATCAATTTGCCCGCCGCCGGCACCGGCATATTCAAATCTATCCTTGCTTTCAAAGGACAGGATTCTTGGTTGAACAAAGGCGATTGAAGGATTTGATTCCATCATTTCAATCATGGGTTCAAGAAAACCGGGTTCAATTTCTACATCGCTGTTGAGGATCAGAAAATAGTCGGCTACAATTTTCTCCAGGCCTTTATTGTATCCAGCAGCAAAGCCATAATTGTGGCCATTTTGAACAATTCGAATTTCAGGGTAAGCCGATTTTAGGAAGGAAAGTGAATCATCGTTCGATTGATTGTCGATAAGCCAAATTGAAAGATTGGGATAATTACACGAAACCACTGAAGGCAAAAATCGCTCCAGGTGTTTTTTGCCGTTGTAATTGAGTATGGCTATGGCAACATGTGGCTTGGGTAGCATTTGCAGGTAGGTGTTGGTGATGTTCAGGCCATTCCTAATTGTTTCCAACGGGCAAGATATTTTCCAATCATGTCAAATTCAAGATTGACCGTGCCGCCCGGTTGGAGTTCCTTCATGTTGGTATGTTCGAACGTAAAAGGAATAATCGCCACAGAAAAGCGGTTGCTCTCCAAACCGAGAGCAGTTAGGCTGATGCCATTGAGGCAAATGCTTCCCTTTTCAATGAGCAGGTGGGCAAATTGAATGGGGTATTCAAAAGTAAAAAGCCAGCTGCCATCCTGGTCTTCAAGTGAAACGCAGGTAGCTGTAGTGTCTACGTGACCCTGTACCAGGTGTCCATCGAGCCTGCCATGCATGGGCACGCAACGTTCCAGGTTTATGAGTTTCCCTATCTCCCAGGTTCCAAGGTCGGTCTTCGAAAGTGTTTCAGCTATTGCAGTTACCTGGTGGTAGCCTGTTCCAACTTCTTCTACCGTCAGGCAAACACCATTGTGGCTTAGGCTCTGGTCGGCTTTCAACTCATTGGAAATCGGACTCATTATCCGGAAAGTCTTATTGGTGCCTTCTGTGAACACTTCGGTTAGTACGCCACACGCTTCTATTATTCCGGTAAACATTTGCAGTAAGTTGTTGCTTTAACAACAAAATTGTGGGAAATCGTTGGGTCATAATGAAATAATCCTATTTTTGCGCCTCAAAATTTTCAAAGGGGGTATCATTCCATGTTGATCATTGATTCAAAAGACTGCGAAAACATAGACAAGGCGCTCAAAAAGTATAAAAAGAAATTTGAGCGTGCCAAAGTCCTCACCCAATTGCGTGAGCGTCAGAGCTTTACCAAGCCTTCGGTTAAGCGCCGTGGCGAAGTGCTGAAAGCTATTTACAAGCAGCAAATCGCTAGCGGAAAGATCGAAGGATAGTCATACTTCGGTATTCACCGTTTTTATCATAGCCATAAGGGGTTACCTTTATGGCTATTCTTGTGTATGGAATTGTCTGTCGCCATCGGCTCATTTACTGACTATCTCAAATTTGAAAAGCGCTATTCCGCCCATTCTATTCTTGCTTATCGCACAGACCTTGACCAGTTTTCATCCTTTCTCGAATCGCAGTTCAACACAAACCAGGTTGCTGAAGTAACCTCAGCCTTTGCACGCACTTGGCTGGCAAACCTCAAAGATGAGGGTGTGCAGGCACGCACTATCAACCGGAAACTCTCGGCTCTGAAATCTTTCTACAAATACCTGCGCAAACAGGGCTTGGCCACCACCAACCCACTTTCTACTTTAAACGGGCCCAAAGGCGGTAAAAAATTGCCTGCATTTGTGGAAGAAAATGACATGGCCCGGCTTTGGAGCGACATTGAATTTCCTGGCAACTGGGATGGCAGAACTGAGCGCCTAATTCTTCAAATCCTTTATGGTACCGGCATTCGCCGGGCTGAATTAATACAACTAAAGGAATCACAGGTGGATAGCCACTCGAAAACCATTCGAATTCTTGGCAAAGGCAATAAAGAGCGACTGATACCAGTTAGTTCAGAATTGCTGCGCCAAATTCAAGACTATGTGGAAGGAAAGCCCAGGGAATTGGAAAATCCTGACCGAGTTCCCTTGCTGGTAAATGCAAAGGGGAAAAAACTCCAGCCACGTTATGTGTACGGCGTTGTCAACAAGTACCTGGCACAGGTTACATCCCTGGCAGTAAAAAGCCCGCATGTGTTGCGGCACACTTTTGCCACCCATCTGGCCAATGCAGGTGCCGACCTCAATGCTATTAAAGAACTGCTGGGACACAGCAGCCTTGCGGCCACCCAGATTTATACGCACAACACCATCGAGAAGTTGAAAGATGTTTACAAACAGGCACATCCGAAAGCTTAGAAATTATTCTCCTTTTTTCGCAAGTTTTTGTAACATTAATCAGCCATTTATTAGACGCAAGCGTGTAACTTTCCAATAAATGAGAGTATCTATGTAACAAAAATGTCTTTACCCCAACAGTTCTTTATTTATTCACTTTAAATTGAGTTGTTTATGATGATGAACGTTCAATCCGTTCGCTTTGATGCGGATGGTAAGCTCACCGAACATGTAAAAAGAAAACTTACAAAACTGAGCAACTATCACGACAGGATCATCAAAGTCGATGTGTTTTTAAAACTTGACAACGTAGTGCACACCATTAAAGACAAAATTGCCGAAATCAGGGTAACGATTCCCAAAAATGAAATCTTTGTAAAAGCCTCCAGTAAATCCTTCGAAGAATCTTTTGATGAAGCATTCGAGAGTGTTTGCAGGCAGATAAAGAGAAAAAAAGAGATGATGACCGAATAAATACTTCAGCCCCGCAAGGGGCTGTTTTGTTCTTGATGCTTTTCTTGAAGAGCCAGAGATGCCGGCGTGAATGCCGGCAATTTCATGTGGAATAATGAGGTTTTTTCAGGGGTTTTACCCATGTTCTTAAGGCCGGCAAAAAGATTCAGTAATTTTTTTTGGTGAATGTCGAATTGCCTTACTTTTGCCATCCCGAAAAAATAGGGGTAGTTCTTTTTTTGTTTCCGCCTCAGCTAAAATGGCAAGGCGATTTGAGGTGAATGAATTTGCCACTTTAGCTCAGCTGGTAGAGCAACTGATTTGTAATCAGTAGGTCGTTGGTTCGATTCCGACAAGTGGCTCTTATTAAGTAAGAGGTACGAAGTTTGAGGTGTAAAATGGTTACTTCATAGAGATTACTTCATACTTGTGACGGGCAGTTTCCAGAGCGGCCAAATGGGGCGGACTGTAAATCCGCTGTCTTTCGACTTCGGTGGTTCGAATCCACCACTGCCCACAGCTCAAATAAAAAAGTATCAGGTAGAATTCTGATTCATTTTGTTTGAAAGTTCTTTACAAATGGTGACCATCCTGAAATGGTGTTCTGATTTGAATAAGACATTATTTCAGGTTGTCACAGGGAAATGCGGGAGTAGCTCAGTTGGTAGAGCGACAGCCTTCCAAGCTGTAGGTCGCGGGTTCGAACCTCGTCTCCCGCTCCAGATTGGTTGACAGTTGGCGGAGTTAATATGACAGAAGACAGGTAAATGGAAAGCTGTCAATGGTCAACAAACTGTCAACGGTTTAAAAAGCCGTTGTAGCTCAGTGGTAGAGCACTTCCTTGGTAAGGAAGAGGTCGTGAGTTCAATTCTCATCAACGGCTCAACTGATACTGATTTTAATTACCGGTTCGCCGGATTTTTAGAATAATAAACCACAACAAAAACAAATAAAAATGGCAAAAGAGACCTTTAAGAGGGACAAACCTCACGTTAACGTAGGTACAATCGGCCACGTTGACCATGGTAAAACTACCCTGACCGCTGCCATCACTACCATCCTTTCTTCAAGGGGTCTGGCAGAAAAAAAGGGTTACGATGAAATTGATGCCGCTCCTGAAGAAAAAGAGCGTGGTATCACTATTAACACCGCTCACGTTGAGTATCAGACAGCTAACCGTCACTATGCGCACGTTGACTGTCCGGGCCACGCTGACTATGTGAAAAACATGATCACGGGTGCCGCTCAAATGGATGGTGCCATCCTGGTTGTGGCTGCTACAGATGGTCCAATGCCTCAAACAAAAGAACACATCCTTCTGGCTCGCCAGGTAGGTGTTCCTAAGATTGTGGTGTTCATGAACAAGGTTGACCTTGTTGATGACCCTGAGTTGCTGGAACTCGTTGAAATGGAAATTCGTGAACTGTTGAGTTCTTATGGCTTCGATGGTGACAACACACCAATCATCCAGGGCTCTGCAACAGGTGCACTTGCCGGCGACGAAAAATGGGTGAAAGCTATCGACGAACTGATGGAAGCTGTTGATAGCTACATTCCGCTGCCTCCTCGTCCTGTTGACCAGCCGTTCCTCATGAGTGTTGAAGACGTGTTCTCCATCACTGGTCGTGGTACAGTTGCTACCGGTCGTATTGAGCGTGGTCGTATCAAAGTTGGTGAAGGAGTTGAAATCGTAGGTATGATGCCTGAGAAATTGACTTCAACTGTTACCGGCGTGGAAATGTTCAAGAAGATTCTCGACGAAGGTGAAGCTGGTGACAACGCCGGTCTGCTCCTCCGCGGTATTGAAAAGAAAGATATCCGCCGTGGTATGGTAATCTGTAAGCCAGGTTCCATTACTCCGCATACAGAGTTCAGGGGTGAGGTTTACGTACTGAGCAAAGAAGAAGGTGGACGTCACACTCCGTTCTTCAACAAGTATCGTCCTCAGTTCTACTTCCGTACTACTGACGTAACCGGTGAAGTAACCCTGCCTGCTGGCACTGAAATGGTAATGCCTGGTGATAACACCAACCTGCACATTACCCTCATCCAGCCAATCGCTATGGAAAAAGGTTTGAAATTCGCTATTCGCGAAGGCGGCCGCACCGTAGGCGCTGGTCAGGTTACAGATATTCTGAAGTAAGCTTCAAGCAATATGCTTTTAGCTTTTGGCGAAAGTAAATTCCCTTACATTCGCCTCATATCACTAAAAGCTGTCCTGCCTAAGAAGCGGGATAGCTTTTAGCTTTCTACGGGCATAGTTCAACGGCAGAATAGAGGTCTCCAAAACCTTTGATCCTGGTTCGAATCCGGGTGCCCGTGCCAAGCAAATTGAAGACACCCTGATGTGCAAATTTGAAAATGGGATTTCCTGATTTTCATTTTCACATCGACTAGTTTTCAGGTTTTCAAATTCTGAATGATTATGAACAAAATCGGAACTCACTTTAGAGAGAGCTACAGGGAATTGGTGGACAAAGTGACCTGGCCTACCTGGGATCAGCTGCAACAAAGCACTGTAATTGTACTGGTTGCAACCTTGCTGATAACTGCCATGGTATGGACAATGGATATTGCCTGCGAAAATCTCCTCAAACTCATTTACTCATTCTTCAAGTAATGGAAACGCAGACTACACAACAACAGGAAACGAAGTGGTATGTGCTTCGTGTGGTAAGCGGCAAAGAGCGCTCTGTTAAGGAATACCTTGATAAGGATATCATTCGCCAAGGTTGGGCCGACCGTATTGTGCAGATATTCCTGCCAATGGATAAGGTTTACAAAGTGCAGAATGGTAAGAAGGTAATGCGTGAGAAGAACTTTTACCCCGGCTATGTTTTTATGGAAGTGGTAGAAGGTAAGCTCAATGAGGACATGATTCAGCATATCAGCAACATTTCCAACATCATGCACTTCCTTACCGATGGTAAGGGTTCAAAAGGACGCATTATTTGCCTCCGCAAGTCCGAGGTGAACAAGATGCTGGGCAAGATGGACGAAATGAGCGAACAGGGTATGACCATGAGTGAACCCTTCATTGTTGGCGAAACAATTAAGATCATCGACGGTGCCTTCAACGACTTCAATGGAGCAATTGAAGAAGTAAATGATGAGAAGAAAAAGCTCAAAGTGATCGTAAAAATCTTTGGCCGTTCAACACCTGTGGAACTCAATTATATGCAGGTGGAAAAGCTGAGCTAAACCAGAAAACTTTTTTCATGAAAAGAGGCTGTTACAATTGCAACAGCCTCTTTTTTATTTTCTTTATTGCATGAAGAAACTCCTTGGTTTTATTTTCTTTTTCGGTGCCTTACATTCTTTCGGCCAGCAAATTGCATTGCAGCAGGGAATGGTGATTACACAATCAACTGTAGTAGCAAACGCTACTTATGTTGTAAAAGTTTCACCTGGAACTGATACCGCTGCTGTCATTATCACCGGCTATAATATCGTGGTGGATTTCAACCATGCTATTCTCAATGGCGATGATGAGGATGTGGCTGCCGACCATTTTCAAGGCTGTGGCATTTACATCAAGGATGGGAGCAATATCACTATCAGGAATCTTAATGTGTTGCATTACAAAGTGGCCATTCGTGCCAGTAATGTGAAAGGATTGGTGATTGAAAATTGTGATGCACCATTCAACTATAGAAAAAGACTGCTCAGCAATTGGCAGCGAGAAGATATCAGCGACTGGATGAGCTATCATCACAACGAAAATGATGAATGGTTTCGTTATGGTGCAGCCATCTATCTGCGTGGATGTAACAATGCCATTGTTCGTAATAATGTGGTGACCAATGGTCAATGTGCATTGATGATGTCATTATGCGACAGTGCACGTGTGTACAACAACCGTTTCGTGTTTAATTCCGCCATTGGCATCGGCATGTACCGATGCAGTTTCAACCAGGTTTTGTACAACCAACTCGACTTCAATGTTCGCGGTTTCAGCCAGGGCTATTACTGGCGCGGGCAGGATAGCGCCGGCATTCTTGTTTTTGAGCAATGCAATAACAACATCTATTGGGGTAACAGTGTTACCCACGGTGGCGACGGATTCTTTTTGTGGGCAGGGCAGTCTACCATGGACAATGGAACCGGGGGGTGTAACAATAATGTGGTGGTTCATAATGATTTTTCCTACGCCCCAACCAATGGCATTGAAGCCACCTTCAGCAAGAATTATTTTGCAACCAATATAGTGAGAGGATGCGATCATGGCCTGTGGGGAGGGTACAGTTACCAAACGGATATTATCAACAATGTTTTTGATGCAAATCGTATTGGCATTGCCATTGAGCACGGCAGCAACATTGCTATTGCAGGCAATCATTTTTCAAACAACAAAACGGCTATCAGGCTGTGGGCACGAAAGACTCAGCCTGGTGACTGGGTCTATCCGAAATTGGTGGATACCCGCAGCAGAAATTACTGCATCAGTCGCAATGATTTTACAGGTGATTCTACTGTGTATGATCTTACATTGACAGACTCAGTGCACCTTGATTTCGACAAGACGAAATTCAAAAACACACCAACGATCCTCAAACGGTCGGGCGATGCTATGCATATTGATACACTCATAAATGCTGCTTGTACAGCCAACATGAGTAACCTGCACAAGCCAATGCTGAATGGTGTTGATACCGGGTTTGTTACTCATGAATTTGGAAAGCTTCAAAGGCAATACATACGTATGAATGAGTGGGGGCCTTATGATTATACAGCACCCTGGGCAAGGTTGATAAAAAAGCAGTCCAATGGTATTTGGTTGATTGAAATGAATGGCCGCGATAAGGAACATTGGAAGATAGACAGCATGCAGGGTGTAAAGGAAATTTCTGCAACAACCGGCTTGTTTGGCGACACTATTTCATTGCGACCATCCGCGCAGTTGGTCAAGGTTTTCTTCTCAAAACAACAGCCTTCAAATGTGACACCCGGCATGCAGCGTCGTGTTGCTTCATTTTTATTCCAGGAGTTTGAGCTGGCGGCCGCCTGGAGCATCAATTTGTATAAATGGGACAGCCTTGATGCTTTGAAAAGTAACTCCAATTATTTCAGCAAAATAACGTCAGCAAAAAATGCAATTCCTGTGAAGGCGTCTGCACCTGATTTTGTTTGGTGGGGTTCACCAGGAGCGCCGCTGCCGGCGGATTCATTTGTAACGGTTGCTGTTGCCCAGCTAGAATTGCCCGCAGGCAAATACAGCATTGGCATAACAGCCGATGATATGGTTCGCATTTATGTGGATGGGAAAGTGGTCATTGATAATTGGAATGCTGCATCGCCTTCATACGATGATGAATTGTATCATGAAACAACAGTGCAGTTAGGAGGCAGTCATAACATACGCATAGAACATGCCGAAATTTCGGGGCTTTCAGTTTTGCAGTTTTATATGCGGCCAGAAAAGTTTTGAATGCGGCAAGGGTAATGATTTACAGCAAATAAAACAGGGACAGGTTGTGTCCTGTCCCTGCTATGCAAAACATTTGCAAATCAGAATTTCACCGGTATACTCACTTCTGTTTGATCCCATGCAAGTACCAATGCTTTGGATGCAGTAGTGATAGTAAATTGTTCTACAACACTGCTCAGTTTTTTTGATGAAACCTTTGCTTCCAGCACATTTTTGTCCTTCACTTTTTCGTATCCAAATGCACCCCATTGGCCAAGCTGGCTGTTGAGGATAATGGTCCAATCGGTTTCGGTTGGAATGGTAAATAAGGTGTAGGTGCCTGCCTTTACAGATTTGCCGGCAAATGTGCCATCCTTGGCAAAAGTAATTTGAGTGGCCTGGTCAGCACCGGTGCGCCACACCTCGTTGAAAGGAACAAGCTTACCAAAAATCACACGGTCCTTTTTGTAGGGACGACCATAGGTGATACTCATGTCCTTGTTGCTTACTGTATCATGAGGGCTTGCAGGTTTCTTATCCTGGCCGAAACTCAGCAACATGCCAAAAGCGAAAGTGCCGAGCAATAATAGTTTTTTCATAATTGATTGATTTGTGGTAACGAATCTACTTAATCGGTATGCAGTTTTACAATAAAAATGATAAAAGGTTGATGCCATTTCAACATGCAGTGTTTGCTTTTTTCAGCCAGCAGATTATTTCAACACTTTCATCATTTCCATGGAAAGTTTTGCTGCCCACTTTGCATACTCCTTGCCGCTGGGATGTAAGCCATCAGATGCAATAAGTGCAGCGTCATATCGGCCATCGCGGCTACCGGGTGTAATGTCGATATAAGTAACACCGTTGTCCATAGTAATTGCCCTGTTGATGGCATTGAATAAATCAATTTGCTGTGAAATGCGGGCAGTATCATAATTCCTGGCAAAAGGAGTGATGCTGTAGTCAGGAATACTCAGCACAAATACTCTTTCTTTTTTACCTGCGGCAAGCCTGATAGCATGCGCCAGGCATTGCGAAAACTGTAGGCGGTATTCAGCCGTATCGCGGCCCTGGTATTGATTGTTTACCCCAATGAGCAACGAAACCACATTATAAGTGGCAGGAGGATTAGTTGTTTCAATAGCATTCAGCAAATTACCGGTGGTCCAGCCGGTGGTGGCTATATAATCCGGGTCATTCAATTTGATGCCTTGTGGTTGCAGCAGGGCAACTGTTTGCTGCGGAAATCTTTCTGATGTAGCCACACTCTGCCCGATGGTATAACTGTCGCCAAGCGCCAGGTAGGTTTTGGCCGGCAACGCAATGCTGGTATCAGCTACCAACGGCGGAGAAACAGCAGCGCCTGTGGTCTTGCTGCAGCCCATTACACAGGCTGTTTCAGTCATGAATGCAATGGCTAAATAGAATAGTCCAAACGAATAT
>JBBIOQ010000064.1:0-20550 GCA_037443285.1 Sphingobacteriales bacterium
GGAAACAATGCAATGGTGAGTGCTACCGGCGGAGCCAACAACATAGCGCTGGGCAACAATTCGTTGAAAGTAAACAGTACCGGAAACAGTAACATTGCGGCTGGCCAAAATGCCTTGGCCGGCAATACAACCGGTGGTCAGAACATTGCCATTGGCGACAGTGCGTTGGGTCTTAGTTCCGGAAACAACGGCCAGGTGGCCATCGGGTTTAAAGCTTTGGCGGCCAACGGCAACGGACAAAACAATACGGCAGTGGGTCATCAATCATTGCAGGCCAATAATTCCGGCATCAGGAATACCGCTTTGGGTTTCCAGGCACTGAATGGGAACATTACAGGCAACAACAACACTGCTGTTGGAAATTTTGCCCTGCTTGCCAACCAAACAGGTGCCCAAAACACTGCCGTTGGAGCGCAAACGCTTTCTTCTAGTATCGATAGCTTCAATACCGCGATTGGCTATGCGGCACTCAACGCCAACACAACCGGCAAGCTGAACACAGCGATTGGCTGGAATTCCATGGTAAATAATAACGACGGCTATTTCAATACTGCCCTGGGCGGCTCGTCATTACGGTTTAATACTTCCGGCTTTTATAATGTGGCATTGGGACAAAATGCCTTGCGGCTTAACACAACAGGCTCTTACAATGTGGCACTGGGTCAAAGCGCCCTGTTCAACAATAATGGTGATGCCAATACAGGTGTGGGCTGGGCGGCACTGAGTGCCAACACCACCGGCATTGACAATGAAGCCTTTGGCTACCAGGCGCTGAACGCCAACACAACCGGCAGTGAAAACCTGGCTATGGGTTACCAATCCATGGCGGCCAATACTACAGGCAGCCAAAACGTAGCGGTGGGAAACTACTCGTTACAAAACAAAATTGCAGGAAACAACAACACAGCATTAGGTATTGGAGCAGGAATGAATCTTACTGCAGGCGACAACAACATCATGATTGGCTACAATGCCCAGGTACCCAGCAGCAGCGGTAACAACCAGGTGCGCATTGGCGATGAAAGCATTACCTATGCAGGCGTACAAGTGGCATGGACCATCACCAGCGATAGCCGTTGGAAGAACTCTGTAGGCAATAGCAACCTGGGATTGCAGTTCATTAACCAACTCAGGCCGGTGAGTTACAGGCGGAATAATGATGCGTCGGGAAAACTTGAATATGGTTTTATTGCCCAGGATGTGGAAGCTGCCCTGCTGGCCAATGGCGCATCCACCACAGGCATCATTTCAAAAGATGACAAAGGCATGTACAGCCTTCGCTATAACGACTTTTTTGCACCCATCGTAAAATCCATACAAGAACAACAAGCCATCATTGCAAGCCAGTCAAAGGAAATTGACGAACTGAAAACCCTGGTAAAACAACTGCTCGAAAAACATTAATCCGTTCGTTAGTTTGCCCCAAGTACAGCGGCCTGGTTTTCTTAATTGAAGACCGGGCTGCACTTTTTTTAACCAGCTTTGCCAACTCCATGAAGACCTTTACATGTTGGACAACATGGCCACCACCATACACCTTACACCTTAAACCACAAACCTTAATCCCAAGACCTTTCATTCACTTAAACCCTTACTTTGCAGCCACTATAACCAGGTTGCGGGTATGAAACAAAACCGTCTCACATATTACATTGTTGGTGCCATGATTGCCGGCATGGTGGTGGGCATTATTGTGAACAGGACCTCAAGTCCGGAATTCACGCAGTCGTTTTCCACCAACATAAAATTACTGGCCACTATTTTCATCAGGCTTGTGCAAATGATTATTGCACCACTTGTTTTCAGTACCCTGGTGGTGGGCATTGCCAAATTGGGCGATTTGAAAACGGTGGGCAGGGTTGGAGGAAAGGCATTGCTCTGGTTTGTTAGTGCATCGCTGGCTTCTTTGCTCATCGGTTTGTTTTTGGTCAACCTTTTCAAACCAGGTGTAGGCATGGATCTTTCCAATATTGATGCCGGTTCGGTGCAGGATGTGGTAGGAAAAACGAAAACCTTTTCGATACAGAATTTTGTGGAGCATGTGTTTCCGAAAAGTGTGTTTGAAAGCATGGCTAACAATGAAATTCTGCAATTGGTGGTGTTCAGTATTTTCTTTGGCGTGGCTACTGCAGCCTATGGAGAGAAAGCCAAGCCACTCATCAAAGCACTGGATGCTGTGAGCCACATTGTGCTGAAAATGGTGGGCTATGTAATGACTACAGCCCCCGTTGGTGTATTTGGTGCTATTGCTGCTGTGTTTGCCACACAACCGGTAGGAAAACTGCTGAAAGTGTATGTGCTTTATTTCGGCTCCTTCCTGGTAGGCATTACTGCATTATGGATACTGCTCAGCGCTATCGGCTACATTTTCCTGCGCAAGCGAATGAACAACCTGTTCAAACGGATCAGAACGCCTCTCATGATTGCATTCAGCACAACCAGCAGCGAGGCCGTTTTTCCAAAACTTACCGAAGAACTGGAGGACTTTGGCTGCAAGGACAAAATCGTTTCCTTCATTCTTCCACTGGGTTATTCCTTCAACCTGGATGGCAGCATGATGTACATGACATTTGCCAGCATTTTCATTGCACAGGCCTTTAATGTGCACCTCGATATTGGCACACAGCTCACCATGCTTATTGTGCTGATGCTAACCAGCAAAGGGATTGCAGGAGTGCCAAGGGCAAGCCTTGTGGTAGTGGCAGCCACCTGTGGAATGTTTCATATTCCAGTTGAAGGCATCGCCCTCATTTTGCCCATCGACCATTTCTGCGACATGTTTCGCAGCATGACCAATGTGCTGGGCAATGCACTGGCTACAACAGTGGTCAGCAAATGGGAAGGCGAACTGACCGAGCCGGCAACAAAAGCCGCCTGACAAACGAAATACTGAAAGGTTTCCTTAACATTGTTTCGCCACTTCATTCATCGATTGCTTCTATTTTGCACCCTCATCAACCAACCGCTTAAGTGATACTACTCGAAGCCTTTCACTGGTCACAACTTTTGCAGCCACAGTTCTACATCGAAAATGGCGGCCTGTGGTTGTTGTTGTTTGTTGTATTTGCAGAAACGGGGTTGTTTGCCGGCTTCTTTTTGCCTGGCGATAGTTTGCTGTTTGTGGCAGGCATTTACAGTGGCCCACTGGCAAACGAAATAATTCCAACAGAAAATGAATGGATACAACTCCTCCTACTGGTAGCACTTGTATCGGCAGCCGGTATTGCCGGAAACTTTGCAGGCTATTGGTTTGGGAGAAAAAGTGGCCCCTTCCTCTTTCACCGCAAAGACACATTCTTCTTCAAAAAGAAATACCTGTTCCAGGCAAAAGACTTTTATGACAAGCATGGTGTGGTGGCCGTTATTGTGGCACGTTTCCTCCCATTGATCAGAACCTTTGCACCTATCGTAGCAGGCATTGTGGAAATGGATTTCAAAAAATTTGGTTTCTACAACATTATTGGATGTGTGGCATGGGTTTTCAGTATGCTGTTTGCAGGTCATTTTCTGCAAAAATGGATTCTCGAGGAATTTGGTTTTGATCTGAAGAATCACCTGGAAATTATTGTGCTGGGTATTGTAGTGGTTACTACTGCTCCTGTGCTGATAAAAGTTTTTTTTGGCAAAAAGAAACACGACAGCCACACCAATACACCGCACACTGCAGAATAACCATTCAAAACATTGCTGCCTTGAATCAATCTTCCGCAAGCCGCACTACGGCCATTATTTCCATTCCTGTACTGGTTGCCGCCCTTGGCTACTTTGTCGACATTTATGATCTGTTGTTGTTTACCATCGTTCGTGAACCAAGCCTGAAAGGCATTGGCGTTAATGATACCGACATGGTAGCTGCCAGCACTCACATCATCAACTGGCAGATGATTGGCCTGCTCATTGGTGGAATATTGTGGGGCATACTGGGCGACAAAAAAGGCAGGCTGTCGGTGTTATTTGGTTCCATTGTATTGTATTCAGCAGCCAATTTTGCAACCGGTTTTATTCATTCCATTCCGCAGTATGCATGGGCACGTTTCATTGCAGGCATTGGCCTTGCAGGGGAATTGGGTGCCGGCATTACCCTTGTTAGCGAATTACTTCCGAAAGAAAAAAGAGGCATCGGCACTTCACTGGTTGCAGGCGTGGGCCTGAGCGGGGCGGTTGTAGCATACCTTACTTACCAAATAAGCGGCAACTGGCGGCTTTGCTATATGATTGGCGGTGGCCTCGGATTGGCCTTGCTCATACTACGCATTAGCGTGGCTGAAAGTGGCATGTTCAAAGAGGCGAAATCAAGCCTTGCTGCCCGGGGAAATTTCTTCATGTTCTTTACCAATGCAAAGCGCTTCAAAAAATACATGCTGGCAATACTCATTGGCCTGCCCACCTGGTATGTGGTCGGTATTCTTGTAAATCTCAGCAACCGATTTGCAGGCGAATTGTATGCCAACAAATCACTCGACAGTGGTCGTGCCATCATGTTTGCCTACACGGGCATTTCATTGGGCGATATTGCCATTGGCCTGGTGAGCCAGCAATTTAAAAGTCGGAAAAAAGCGCTGTACCTTTTTTATGCCTTGACCATTGCCGGAGTGATCCTATACTTCAGCCCACTGAATAATAGCAATACAACGATGTACACCATTTGTGGTTATCTCGGTTTTGCATCCGGCTTCTGGGCCATTTTTGTAACCATGGGTGCCGAACAGTTTGGCACCAACATCAGGGCCACAGCTGCCACCACCATACCCAATATGGTACGCGGTGCATTGGCGCTCATCAACCTCATGTTTGTGAACCTGTTTCAGAAGAGCATGGGATGGCCGCTGCTGCAAAGCGGCATAGTTACCGGCATTATTGTATTCAGTATTACACTGGTATCAGCATACTTTACCGAAGAAACATTCCACAAAGATTTGAACTATCTAGAGGTGGAGGAAATGATACCATAAAAGAAATTAAGCGACAATCAATACCAAATGGCAACTGCTTTGCTTCATCAGCAAATCAAAAAACCTCAAACCCTAAACTCCACCCCTATTGCCAAAATAATTTGTAACATTAGCATGTTCTTCCGTATCCATTAAACATAACAAACATGACATTCCCTATATACCAAGTTGATGCTTTCAGCAATGAACTGTTCAAAGGCAATCCCGCAGCAGTAATGCCTTTAAAAGAATGGCTGCCCGAAGAAATGATGCAGAAAATAGCCATGGAAAACAACCTGGCCGAAACGGCATTCTTTGTGCCGTTGTATCCTGGCGATTCGGGAGGTGCTGATTATCACATCCGTTGGTTTACCCCTGCATTGGAGATTGATTTATGTGGGCACGCCACCGTAGCAGCAGCATTTGTAATTGACAAAATGCTGAAGACCGGCGAAAAGAAAATTGTTTTCAGCACGGAGCGTGCAGGACTGCTGCAAGTGGAAGTGCAGGAGAATTGGTATTTGCTGGATTTCCCTTCACGCATGCCCGAACCAATCATTGCTCCGGCCTTGCTGTACAAGGCTCTTGGCATTGATGACGCTGCAGCGGTCCTGTTATCGCGGGATTATTTTGTAGTGCTCGAAGACGAAGAAGCAGTGCAGCACATTAAGCCCGATATGACCCTGCTGAAACAACTGGACGGTACTGGTGTAATAGTTACAGCCCGGGGTGAGGTAGCCGATGCAGTGAGCCGCTGTTTCTACCCTAAAGCAGGCATTGATGAGGACCCAGTGACCGGCAGTGCACACTGCAACGTTGTTCCTTACTGGAGCAGGCAACTTGGAAAAACACAATTGGTATGCAGGCAAATTTCGTCAAGGGGCGGCGAGTTGGTATGTGAATACCGCGGTGAACGGGTTATTTTAGGTGGACAGGCAGTGCTGTTCATGAAAGGCGAAGTACATTTGGAAGTGGATTAAATAGCTTTGCGCACAATCTTATTTTCCAGGAGGCCTGCATGGGCTTCATCACTCAACCAGCTTGGTTATGGCTTACAGCAAACACGAAGATTACGACGAAAAAATCACCGCCGAACTGGCGCAGGTATATACCGAATCGCTCAGTTTACTGGGTGAAGACCCGCACCGCGAAGGATTGGTAAAAACACCGGAGCGTGTGGCAAAAGCCATGCAGTTCATGATGCAGGGATACCACCAGGATGCCGAACGAATTCTAAACTCTGCAAAGTTTCATGAAGATGTGAGTGAAATGGTGATAGTGAAAGACATAGAACTGTATAGTTTATGCGAACATCACATGCTGCCGTTTGTCGGCAAGGCGCATGTGGCCTACATTCCAAACGGTTATATCACAGGCCTTAGCAAGATAGCAAGAGTGGTAGATGTGTTTGCACGCAGGCTGCAGGTGCAGGAACGTCTTACCACGCAGATACTCGATGCTATTCAGCATGCGCTGAGTCCGCTGGGCGTGGCGGTGGTGATAGAAGCAAAACATTTTTGCATGATGATGCGTGGCGTTAGCAAACAGAACAGTGTGACCACCACATCGGCCTTCAGCGGCGAATTCAGGAATGAAACCACCCGCGGCGAATTTTTGCGGCTTATTGCCAGCGACCTGCATTAATCAACCAATGATTTTATTTACTATTTACCAATAATGTTATGAGTAAACATGCATTTGTTTTTCCCGGACAGGGAGCCCAATTCAGTGGAATGGGCAAAGTACTTTTTGAATCTAACAGCGAGGCAAAGGAACTGTTTGAACAAGCCAATGAAATACTCGGGTTTCGGATTTCCGATATCATGTTTGCCGGAACCGATGAGGAGTTGAAGCAAACGAAGGTGACACAGCCGGCAGTTTTTCTTCATTCATACATTGCATTTAAAGTGCTTTCCACCGAAACACCGCAAATGGTGGCTGGTCATTCGCTCGGAGAGTTCACAGCCCTTGTGGCCAATGGGTGTCTCTCATTTGAAGATGGTTTGAAATTGGTACAGGCCCGTGCATTTGCCATGCAGCACGCCTGCGAAACAGAACCCGGTACAATGGCCGCCATTCTTGGATTGGAAGATTCGTTAGTTGAAAAAATTTGCGAAGAAATTGATGAAGTGGTTGTTGCAGCCAACTACAATTGTCCCGGTCAGTTGGTAGTAAGTGGTTCCATGAAAGGCATTGAAATTGCCTGTGAAAAAATGAAAGCTGCCGGAGCCAAACGTGCACTGCCTTTGCCGGTCGGCGGCGCTTTTCACAGCCCACTCATGATTCACGCCGAAGAAGAATTAGTAGCAGCTATCGAAAAGGCAACGTTCAACAATCCGCATTGTCCCGTTTACCAAAATGTAGTGGCCCATGCCGTGCATCGCCCTGTTGAAATAAAAACCAACCTCATTCACCAACTCACCGGCCCGGTAAGATGGACACAATGTGTACAGGCTATGATTGCCGATGGTGCAAGCCGTTTCACGGAATGTGGTCCAGGCAAAGTGCTCCAGGGACTCATTCAAAAAATACACCGCGAAGCGGTGGTGGAAGGGCACAGTTGATAAATGAATGACATCAAAATATGTAAAAAAGAGGATACCGATTGGCTTCCTCTTTTTTTATGCAACCCCTGAATGCAGGAAGAATAACATTAATATCTGAAAGCATTATTCTGGATTTTGACATTTGTATGTCATGCATGCTGGATAAAGTTTCTACCTTAATGCAAATTTTAGCTTATGAAAAACCTTTACACCTTACTTGCTGTGCTGTTGTTTGCTGCATTTGCGGTAGCGCAGCCTTCGCAAAAAACTAGGTGTTATTCCTATGAACACCTTCAGGACCAAATAAAACAAGACCCCGAAAGAGGCAGGAAACTTGATGCGCTGGACAAAATGGTGGATGATATGGTTTCTGCCAGGGAAAATGCCGCAAATGGAAATTCGACTGCCAAAGGCAAGCCAGGAGGCGGTGGCGGTGGTGGCGGCACCCGCAGCATTGTTTATGTGCCGGTAGTAGTGCATGTATTATGGAACACAAACGATCAGAATATTTCTGATGTGCAGGTTCAATCGCAGATTGATGTGCTAAATCAGGACTACAGCAAAAAGAACGTTGAAATAAAGGACCCAAATTCAATTTGGCAAGGATACAAAAGTACCGTAGCAGACTGCCAGATACAGTTTTGTTTGTACCAGGTGATTCATAAACATACAGCCACCCAAAGTTTCAGCACCAATGATGCGATGAAGAAATCTTCACAAGGAGGTGATGATGCTGTCAATCCAACCACCATGCTGAATTTCTGGTCATGCAACCTTGGCGGAGGCTTACTGGGCTATGCACAATTTCCCGGGGGAAATGCCAGTACAGATGGTGTTGTGATTCTTTACAGTTCAGTGGGCAACCCTGCAGGCGGTGCCACCGAAGCAAACTATGACCTTGGAAGAACTGCAACCCATGAGATAGGCCACTGGTTTGGCTTGCGGCATATCTGGGGCGACCGCCGTTGTGGCGATGATTATGTGGGAGATACACCATTGCATGATGCTGCCAATTATGGTTGCCCCGGCGATGGACATAGAAGTTTATGTAAAGGCACGCCTCTAGAAATGTGGATGAATTACATGGATTACACCTATGATAAGTGCATGTATATGTTTACATCGGGCCAAAAGACAAGAATGGATGGATATATTTCAGCAAGTCGTGCTCCCTATTGCCTTGCCTCCTGTCCAAACCCAGTTGCTAAAAAAAGCCTGCTTAATGGAAAGACACTTACCACTACATGGTTCAGCAACGAGTTGACTGTATATCCAACAATCACAAGCGGACAAACAAACATTCTTATCCCATCCAATAAAAATGGTATTAGTGAAATAACCATACTGTCTCAATCAGGCAATGTGCTCAAACGCCAACGATTAAATGTAATGGAAGGCAGCAGCAGCCATGCCTTGCAACTTAGTGAATTGCCCAACGGTTTGTACCTAATAAGGGTGGCCACACCCGATGGCACCTTAGCTACCCGCAAGGTGATTGTACAACACTGATTGAAAATGTAATTGCAATTCAAAATAAAGCCCTCATCCAGGGGGCTTTATTTTTTTTAAACATAAATGCTTGCGTTCAACCATTCAGCATCAAATGCTGCATTGTATTTCTTGTAAAAATTGATGGCCGGTTCATTCCACTCCAGCACCTGCCAGGCGATGCGATGAAATCCCTTTTCTTTTGCTTCTTCAATCAGCCTGTCGAACAGCATTTTTCCTATGCCTTTTCCACGCATGCTTTCCGTTACAAGTATATCCTCCAAATACATGGCCTGCCCTTTCCAGGTGCTGTAGCGGATGTAGTATAATGCAAAGGCAACAACTCGTCCCTGCACTTCTGCGCAAAATGCCCACCACACAGGCTTTTCACCAAAACCGCTTTCTTCAAAATGTTGCAAGGAAACTGTTACTTCATGCGGCGCCTTTTCATACACCGCCAACTCTCTGACCAATTCCAATAACTGCGGGCAATCTTCCTTTACTGCACGCCTTATCAATACTTCATTGTTCACCATGTATTTGAATTAGTTTTTCGCTTTGTACCCCGGTCCTTTCACAAACCTGCCCGGCCTTGCATCGGTTGGTTCGCCATTCCTCAAAACCTGTCCGCCATTAACCCATACATCAGTAACACCGGTCGCATATTGATGGGGCTTTTCAAAAGTCGCGTGGTCAGCAATTGTAGCAGGATTAAACACGACAATGTCTGCATAATTGCCAACAATGAGTTCGCCACGTTTCTTAAGTTTCAGGTTGGATGCGGGAAGTTTTGTTAGCTTCCTGATGGCATCCTGCAACGTTATTACTTTTTCATCACGCACATATTTACCCAACAACCTGGCAAAATTTCCATACGCCCTTGGATGCGCATTTGATTTCAGAAAAACACCTTCGTTGGTATACGAACCTTCATCGCTTCCAAAGCTCACCCATGGCAACGCAATCTGTTTTTTGAGGTTGTCTTCATTCATCAGGAAGAAAATAGTTTCAACCCGGGTGCTGTCCTGTACAATCAAATCCATGGCTGCTTCTTCAGGTGAGGTGCCACGCATTTTTGCAATTTGCCCAAGCGTTTTGCCAATATATTTCTTCAGGCTATCCTGCTTGAACCCCACCAGCAAAATATTTTCCGGCGTGCCTGTTCCATAATAAAAATTTTCCCACTTGTCAGTTTTGGCATTCATCTCCTTCTTGAGTTGGGTACGTATCGCAGGATTCTGAAGCCTTTCACGCAATTTTCCAAAACCACCATCCTGCAAAGTAGGAGGCATCGTAGCTGTGAGTCCTGTGCCGCCGGCTATGTAATTGTACATGTCGGCGGTCACAGCGCCGCCTTCTCGCCTGGCTCTTTCCACTCTTCTAATCACACTATCCATTTTATTCCAATTGTCCTTGCCAGCGGCTTTCAGGTGGTGAATTTCTGCGGGAATATTGGCAGCTTTTGAAATGGCAATCAGTTCTTCCACTGCTTCCCAAAGCTTGTCGCCTTCGCTGCGCATGTGGCTGCTGTATGCACCACCATATGCCGATGCTTCTTTTGCCAGTGCAATCAACTCATCCGTTTTGGCAAAAAAATCAGGCGGGTAAATGAGCGCATTGGTGATACCAAGTGCCCCTTCTTCCATTGCCCGGCGTACCAGCATTTTCATGCTGTCAAGTTCAGCAGGTGTAGGAGCACGGTTGTCTTCACCAATTACATACTGACGCACGGTACCAGTTCCAACGTACGAGGCAATGTTAGGTGCAATGCCTTTTTTCTCCACGTAATTCATGTATTCACCCAGTGTGTTCCATGCCACGTCGAATTTGATGTCACCCTGTCCCTGCTGCATCTGCCTTTTCATTTCATCGTTCAAAGGTGCCATGCTCATCTCGGTGAAAATTTCAGTAGTCACTCCCTGGCGAATATCACTTTGACCGCGGCCATCCACAATTAATGAAACCTCGGAGTGACCCATCATATTGATGAAGCCGGGTGCAACGGCAAGACCTTTGACGTCTGTTTCATTTTCGGCCTTTGCTGCACGCAGGTCACCAATGAAAGCAATGGTGTCGGCATTGATACCGATATCAGCCTTTGCGGGATTGCTACCACTTCCATCATATACCAACCCATTTCGAATGATGACATCATAGTGTGGCTTTTGTTTACAAGCAATCAGTGCCAACAATAACGCGGGGATCAAAGACCATTTCATGTTTGCTATTTTTTTCGGTTGGCCTTGTAGTTTCCCTGTGGTTGCAAAAATGTGACAGCGATTGCCTTTTCACCTTCTGCCCTTTCAAACTGAAGGGCGAAACCGGATAAAGCCTTGAAAGAAAACTTGTTGCTGCCTGTATAAATTAATTCGTACGGCGGCTGTCCGGGCACCTCTACAAACAGGGTGTTTTCTCCTTTGATATACACTTTTGCCATTACGCCCCCAAGATCATATTCTCCCGTGTACAATTCCAGTTCAACTTTGGTGAGCGGTTTTGATTTCGGTGTTTTCTTAAACACTAATTCAATGGAAGGAGCTTCAAAACCAAATGCATTCATGGATTGCACTTCGCCATCTAACCCTGTATTAAAACGGAAGGAGATGCCGCCCTTATCTGCAGTGTCAATCTTTTCGCCTGCTTCCACTTCAAATGGATAGAATACATCATAGTGCCAGTTCATCAACCACATCAGGTTCTTTTGTGTACGCATAAACATGCTATCATTTTGAACAAACACTTCCATGGTGCCATAGCCCGGGTTGGCATACAGTCCCTCATATTCCTTCAAGTCATGCGTCATGCCTTTGTTTGCTCTGACTACTGTTACTTTCGCTTTTGCAGAGTCGGCTTTCTTGCGTGCCTTGGCAACCGCATCAAGATTCAGTTTGTTCCAGTCAATTTTTGTAAGAGCGAGCATTCGGTCGCTTACTATGCGGCGCACAATGGCCGGAAGAACTCCCTTATCCTGGTTAGACAATACAACAATACCAATGCTATCGTTGGGGAAGAAACAGGTGGAGGCCATAAATCCATCAATAGCCCCGCCATGTTCAACAAGGTAATGACCCCGATAGGTGGAGAGCATCCAGCCAAAGCCATAGTCACCACCGCTGATGTCGGGTCGCTCTTTGTCGGGGATGCCTGCACCCATAGCATTTTGTCCAGTTGTAGCTTCTTTGAAATGCGCAGCGGGTATCACCTGGGTGCCTTTGTATTTGCCCCCATGAATCCAGGCCTGCAGCCATTTCGACATATCAAGCACAGTACTGTACACTGCGCCTGCAGGGCCCATACCGGCAATATTGTAGTGCGGTACAATCTTCAGTGTTGAATCGTTTTTGTAGGAATGTGGCGTGGCAAGATTGCTGTCGTTCTTCACCGCGGAATAAGGCATGTTGCTGCGTGTCATACCCAATGGCCTGAAAAGCTTTTCCTGCATGTTCTTTTCCCAACTCTGTTTGGTAAATTTCTCCACCACTACGCCTTGTGCCATGAACATGAAATTGTTGTACTGGTACTTTTCTTTTGGTTTGAAAGTTGGTTCCATGTATTTGATTCGCTGAATGAGGCTATCGCGGCTATCCGATTGGTTGAAGTACCAGGAAAGATCGTGCCGCGGCAGACCTGTTTTGTGGCTCATCATATCACGCATTGTGATGAGATTGTTCATGTCGTTGTTGTAGAACTGCAATTCGGGAAAGTAATTACGAACGGGCTCATCGTAAGTAAACTTCCCATCGGCTACCAACTGGCCAACCAATGTAGCAGTAAAAGCTTTTGTACAGGAGCCTATGGCGAAAAGTGTGTTGGGTGTAACCGGTTCTTTGGTTGTGATATTTTTTACTCCGAAGCCTTTTGAATAAATAACGCTATCCTTTTCAACAACAGCCACGGCAAAGCCTGCTGCTTTCCAGTCCTGCAGCACTTTTACAAGTTCAGCATCCAATCCCTGCAGTCGGGTATCACCCACGGGTGCCGCAGCTTTCTTCTGTGCACCTGCAAACAGCGTTGCAAATAACAAAAATGCACCAATGACTTTTTTCATACGTTAAATATTTAAAAATGGATGGCCTGGTCAAGGTCGTTCAAAATATCCTGAATGTTTTCAATGCCTACGCTCATCCTGATAAGGCCATCGGTAATACCGAACAGTAGCCTGTCCTCGCGGCTTACACCCGCATGGCTCATGCTGGCAGGATGACTCACTAATGTATCAACAGTTCCGAGTGAAACTGCACGGGTACACATCAGCAACCTATCAATAAAATGCTTTCCTGCTTCCAACCCGCCCTTTAGCTCGAAACTCATCATTGGCCCGGGGTGTTTCATTTGTTTGGCGCTGATGTAGTAATCAGGATGACTGGGCAGGCCAGTGTAATTCACATTGGCAATTGCAGGATGATTATTTAGAAAATGGGCCACCTCCATGGCATTGTGACAATGGCGCTCCATGCGCAGTTCAAGAGTTTTGATGCCTTGTGTAAGCAGGTATGCGTCAAAGGGGTTGGCGTTGCCACCGAGTAAGGCGTGCCACTTCCAAGCCTTTGTTTTCATGAAATCAATATCCTTGCCAATCAGTACACCGCCAATAGCTGAGCCATGCCCGTTAAGAAATTTTGTAGTACTGTGAAACACAAAATCAACATCGTATTGAAATGGCTGCTGCAGATAGGGTGTAGCAAAAGTGTTGTCAACAGAAATGATTTTTCCATACTGTTTGGCCAGATTTGACAATGCCTCTAAATCAACACACTGGATGGTTGGATTAGCTGGTGTTTCAAGGTGAATGAGTTGAATAGAAGGCTCCTTCTTCAGCCATTCTTCAGCTTTGTTTAAATCGTGCAGGTCTTCAATAATGGGTTGTATGCCACTGTTGGCAAGCACTTTGTGCATGATTTCAAACGTGCCGCCATAAAGGGAATGATGCGATAGGATTTTGTCGCCGCTTTTCAGTGTGCTGAAAAAAAGTGTAGCCATGGCAGCCTGCCCGCTTGCATGCAACAAGGCTTTGAGCTGAAGTGGTTCTCCATTTTCATTTTGAATACCAAATGCTTCAAGCGCAGCAATCTTTTGTTCGCATTCTTTAAATGAAGGATTGCCCCAGCGGCTATAGATTCTCTCCTTTTCAACACTGGCAAATCGATCCATGCCTTCCTGTGCTGTATCAAAAACAAAAGTGGAGGTGGCGTAAATAGGTGTAATGTGCGAAAAATTCGGGTCGGCTTCGTGACCTCCATGAATAGCGACACTGCTCCAACCTGAAAGCGGAAAATAATTATCGGCCATTAGTTATTGTTGAATATTTTTAGATGAAACGGAATGAATCAAAACTATTACTTAAAAATCAGAACTGCCTGAGCTCACCATGAAAGAATTGCTTTGCCGGTATGCCGCCTACAACCAATGGGCCAACCAGAAAATGCTGCAGCGAATGGAAGCGATGGATGAAAATCTTTGCTTCCAGCCAACGCCTTCCAGTTTTAATTCACTTTACAAAACCATCATGCACATATGGGACGCCGAAAGTGTTTGGTGGCAGCGGATGCGCATGCACGAAAAACTGGTGATACCCTCAGCTGCATTTCAACCCCATCTTCGGGATGCCTGCAACGGATTGATGCAGCAAAGCAGTTTGTGGGAGCCTTTCATTCACGATTCTCTGAACGAAGATGCCATCAGGAGCAAACTCATTTACCGAAATTCGAAAGGTGAAGAGTTTTGGCAACCCGTACACGAAGTATTATTGCATGTGTTTAACCACAGCACTTACCACCGTGGCCAGCTTGTTACTATGATGCATGCATTGGGTGAATCCGACATTCCACAGACTGATTTTATCATGTTTGCACGAATCCATCCGGAATAAGTACTGACACTCGTCATTTGTTGGCTGGCGTATTCGTTGCAAATTGCTGCAACGAATGCTTTTCATATGAATACCTTTCCCTCCGACCTGGATATTGCCCAATCGGCCAGCATCAGGCATATCAAGGAAATTGCCGCCAGCATTGGCATCAGCAACGATGATTTGGAATATTACGGCAAATACAAAGCCAAGCTTCCGAACAAACTCATCGACCCGGAAAAAATTAAGCAACACCATCTTGTATTAGTAACAGCCATCACCCCTACTCCTTATGGTGAAGGCAAAACCACCATGAGTGTTGGACTTACAGATGGCCTCAACCTGCATGGCAAAAGGGCAATGGCGGTTCTGCGTGAACCCTCACTGGGACCTGTGTTTGGCATCAAAGGAGGCGCCGCCGGTGGTGGCTATGCGCAGGTGATTCCCATGGAAGACATCAACCTTCATTTCACCGGAGATTTCAGTGCCATTGAAAAAGCAAACAATCTTTTGGCTGCACTGATTGACAACAACATTCAAAACAAAAAACGGACACTTCATATTGACCCGAGAACTGTTGTGTGGAAACGTGTAATGGACATGAACGACCGTTCACTTCGCAACATCATTGTGGGGCTTGGTGGCACCAACAACGGCATTCCCCGGGAAGACGGATTCAACATTACACCGGCTTCGGAAATCATGGCAATTCTTTGCCTCAGTGAAAACATTGCTGACCTGAAACGCAGGCTGGGCAACATTTTCATTGGAATGACTTTTGATAGCAAGCCTGTGTTTGCAAGAGACCTGAATACAGTAGGCGCCATGGCTGCGCTTCTCAAAGATGCCATCAAACCCAACCTGGTGCAAACGCTGGAAGGAAACCCTGCTATATTGCATGGTGGCCCCTTTGCGAGTATTGCACAAGGCACTAATTCTATTGTGGCTACCCGCATGGGACTGAGCCTGAGTGAATACGTAATAACAGAAGCAGGTTTTGCTGCCGACCTTGGTGCCGAAAAATTCTTTGATATTAAATGCCAGAGTGCAGGACTGAAACCAGAAGCCGTGGTGCTGGTTGCTACTATCAAAGCGCTCCGCCATCATGGTGGTGCTAAAAAAGAGGAACTGCTGGAGGGCGATATTTCGAAAGTGGCCATGGGCCTGCCCAACCTGGAAAAGCACATGGAAAACATCCGAAAGTTTGGTATTACACCAATTGTTTGCATCAACTACTTTCCAACAGATACGGACGAAGAAATTGATGTGGTCAAACAGTTTTGTAAACAACACAAAGTGCAGGCCATTGTGTGCAAGGCATTTGCCGAAGGTGGAAAGGGAGCACTAGCATTGGCCGAGGCAGTAATGAAAATGGTGGAATCAAACAACAACAAATTCAAGCCCTTGTACAAATGGGACTGGCCGGTGGAACAAAAAATAGAAACCATCGCCAAAGAGATTTATGGCGCTGATGGGGTTGACTATTCAGTAAAAGCAAAAACCAACCTTAAAACCATTAAAGCGCTTGGTATGGAGGGATTACCAGTGTGTATGGCCAAAACACCCAAAAGCCTGAGCGATGATGAGCACAAAATTGGTAGGCCAACCGATTTCAAAGTGACAGTTCGCGAATTTGAATTTGCATCGGGCGCTGGTTTTGTCATTCCGATACTCGGTGACATGATGCGCATGCCGGGCCTGCCCACCGAACCTGCTGCTGAAAACATTGACCTGACAGAAGATGGAAGAATTGTCGGGTTGTTCTGACAAACATTGGCATTCCGTTGAATGACATGGCTATCATCGAAGTTGGATTTTTCCCATCTTTGATTTATGCGAATCAAGTTTATCATTGCCATTGTTGTTTCATTTATCGCAATATCAGTAGTACCGGTATCATGCGGCAATGCTGATGCTGAAAAAAGGCTATATGTACACAAGGACCTGAGTGAACAAATGGATGCGCTGGCCATTTACCAGGGTAGTATTGGCGAGGAAATCCGGAGAGGTAAAACACAGGATGCCTTGTGGCTTGTGGATGGTATGGACAGTGTGCTGCACATGATTTGCAAAGACCTGAACGAACATCACAACCTGCTGGAGCCATTTGATTACTACTACAAACACAAACTGCAAGAGCCTGTAGGCCTTTTGCGTAATGCTATTGAATCCGGAGACAGCGCTGCTGCTGATAAAAATTACCGGATACTAGTTAAGAAATGTAACAGCTGCCACAATGAACACGGCGTAGAAGAAAGAGCGCATTATTAGTTCAATTTTCTTTCACAATCCCGGCAGTCAAATATTATTTTCTATTCTTTTTGAACGATTCTGTTGGTGTAATTGTTTTAGTGATTTTTGTTGTTATGCCTGGATTGGAAGGTGATAACAACAACACCATTAAAGTGAAATATTGCCATCAATAAACGACAATTTTTCAAATGACTGATATGAATAAGTTATTGCGGTTTGTATCCTTTCTTGCGATTGCCCTTTCCATTATCGCCTGCAAAAAAGAAACAACGAGCAGTGGTGGAGGTGTTGTAACCCCGCCTAGTACCACAGAGCCCGGGGTGTATTCCGGAACAAAACTGGCCATCTCCACTGGAATGTCGCTGGTAAAGCCCATCGTTGAATTGGGGCCGGATTCGGTATTCTCAAGCAGCAACTTTGGGTCAACGCTTGTTACAGCCATCCCTGCCGGGTTTGAGGACAAGATCACTTCTTTTTATCTGCCGAAAGGATATATGCTGGTAATGGCCGCCAATGCGGATGGAACGGGTGAATCCATCACTGTCATGGCCATCGACAGTGCCGTCAAGGCGAACTTGCCATCCAGATTGCTTAACACCATTTCCTACATCAGATACAAACGATTTACCGGCCAGGTTAAAAAAGGAGTTTGCGTTACGGAGGATAACAAAATACAGGCATTTGGTTCCGGCTGGTTCTATAGTTGGGGACCAACCAAACCGGTTTTCCCGAATCAACAATTTGTTCCCATGATATGGGGCAAAACCGGAGCAACCGATGCCAACGTGAAAATGTTAGCCGAAAGGAACGACATCGACCATCTGCTTTCTTTCAACGAGCCGGATAATTCTTCTCAATCCAACATACCCGTCGATACGGCCATTGCCCGATACAAGGTGATGCAGCGGACCGGATTAAGACTGGTCAGCCCTGTAACAACTCAAGACCAGGCTTTTGGCATCGGCAAGTGGCTTACTAATTTCATGACCATTGCCCAAAACCAGCGCATGCGAATCGACTGCATTGCAGTACACTGGTATGACTGGGGAAACCAGACCAACAATGCCGCTACTGATTCTTTGACTGCAGAAAAAGTTTTCGGCAGATTCAAAACCTACATGGAGAACGTCCACAGTGCATATCCCGACAAACCCATTTGGCTGACTGAATACAATGCGAACGTCAACCGAAAATCACAGGTCGTTCAGATGTATTTCATGAGACTATCATCTGAATGGCTGAATGACCAGCCTTGGGTGGAGCGCTATTCATTTTTCTTTGAAGCCGATCAGCCACCGCTGAATCCGGATAATAGCCTTACAACTATTGGGGCATATTGGAAAGATTTGCGAACCACAAGTTCTTATTCTACCGGCAACCAGATAGGAGATGCGACGCTCATTCGATAACAAGTTGTTCTTGGCTGAATTACAATTAGACATAAAAAAAGAAGGCTGTCGGAATTGACAGCCTTCTTTTTATTCGGTTAGGAGATGGCAACGGCTTTCTATTTAACGACCCGGCGTGCCTTCATATTTTTGCAATCCGATTTCCTACAGCTATTGACCATCGTAAGCCCACTTGACAAGCGTGGCGCCCCAGGTAAAGCCACCGCCAAATGATGAAAGCACGATGTTGTCGCCTTTCTTCAATTGCTTTTCCCAATCGGCCAGGCATAGCGGCAAGGTGCCAGCCGTTGTGTTGCCATATTTCTGAATATTGATCATTACTTTTTCCACCGGCAGACCCATGCGATGTGCTGTGGCATCAATGATGCGCAGGTTGGCCTGGTGTGGCACCAACCAGGCAACATCGTCGGCCGTGAGGTTGTTTTTCTCCATCAGTTCGGCGCTAACATCGGCCATGCCCTTTACAGCAAACTTGAACACGTGTTGTCCTTCCTGGTACACAAAATGTTCCTTGGCCAAAATTGTTTCAACCGAAGCTGGCTTTGCGCTGCCGCCAGCCTTCAGGTGCAGGTGCTTGCAGCCACTGCCATCGCTGCGCAAAATGCTATCCAGCACCCCAAAGCCTTCCGTATTTGGCTCTAGTAAAACTGCACCAGCGCCATCACCAAAGATGATGCAAGTCGTCCTGTCTGTGTAGTCAATAATAGAACTCATTTTATCAGCGCCTACAACAATTACTTTTTTGTAACGGCCGCTTTCAATAAATGTAGCTCCTGTAGTGAGTGCATACAGGAAGCCACTGCAGGCGGCATTGATGTCGAAGCTCCACGCGTTTTTTGCTCCTACACGATCAGCAATCAGGTTGGCTGTTGCAGGAAACATCATATCGGGTGTTACAGTTGCGCAAATGATGCAATCAATTTCAAGCGGGTCTAGTCCTTTCTTGTCAATGATTTGCTGCACAGCAGGCGCACCCAGGTAACTGGATCCCTTGCCTTCTCCCTTCAATATTCTCCGTTCGGAAATGCCGGTGCGGGTTCTGATCCATTCATCGTTGGTATCCACCATTTTTTCCAGGTCGAAGTTGGTGAGTTTGTCCTCGGGAACATAGCCGCCCACTGCGGTAATTGCTGCGGTAATTTTCTGATTCATAACGGCGGCGAAGATAAGGCAAGGCCCAAAAATGGATTTTTTTCATGTCCATTGCATGTTGTTAAAGAATTAACTACAAGCTGATGTATTTGTATACTCAATTGCATCAGAGAGCCATGAGCCCCTAAAACTTCAATGGCTAGATGGTGACACCACCCTGAGGAGTTGCAAGCCCCATACAAATATTCTATCTTATCTGGCAAAATCTAAGCTTATGATGAAAACGGAATTCACCATCTTCCTATGCTTGACAATTATTGCTGGATTAGCAAAAAACGTTGGTATTGGGACAGCAAGTCCTTCGGAGCGCCTGCATGTAGTGAACACCGCCGACATGAACAAAAACGCCATATATAGTTATGCAGCTCAATCAGCATCGCCAACAGTTGACTACCAGAACACTGCTATCACCGGTTTGGGCCAGGGGAACGGCGTGGCGGGTGGCGGCGCTGGAAGTTATGGTTATGGCATAGGAATAAAAGGTTTAGGAAGCCCCAACGGATATGGAGCGATTGGTGTGTATGCAGGCATTGCTGCTGCCGTTCCAAACATTACGCTTGGCAATGGCTATTATGCCTTGTATGCCGATGCCGGCACACCTTCCTCAAAGAATTATGCCGCCATTTTTATGAATGGGAATGTGGGCATAGGTACAAATATTCCTACCGAACGTCTGTTCGTTACTAATACAAACGACATAAATAAGAATACGATTTTCGGCTATGCTGCCCAATCAACTGGTCCGTCAACTGATTATCAAAATACAGCCATAACGGGTTTTGGACAGGGCAATGGAGTTGGGGGAAATGGACCCACCAGCTATGGCTATGGGATTGGCATCAAAGCTATTGGCAGCAATAAAAGTTATGGTGCTGTTGGCCTGTATGCTGCCATTGCCTCCTCGGTACCTTCATTCAGTTTAG
>JBBIOQ010000064.1:20568-23441 GCA_037443285.1 Sphingobacteriales bacterium
GCATTGTATGCCGATGCTGGAACGCCGGCCACCAATACCCATGCTGCTGTTTTTTTGCATGGCAACGTTGGTATTGGCACCAATTTGCCGCTGGCGCGTCTCCATGTGCTGGATAGCAACGTCGTGTTTTCTGCTGCAGGTGATATACCAGTTTCAACAGGCGATGTGGGTGTATCCGGGGCAGGTCGTCGTATGCTTTGGTACCCAGGAAAGGCCGCCTTCAGGGTGGGCTATGTAGCAAGTACCCGGTGGAATGCCGTCAATATTGGTGACTACTCCATAGCCATGGGGTACGACCATCTTGCCAGTGCAGACAGTTCTATTGCCATAGGAAACCATGTAGTAGCAAGCGGAAATGCTTCGGTGGCACTGGGCAACTATGTAAGTACAAATAGTCAGAATGGTGCCTTTGTGCTCGGTGACAATTCAACAACGGTATCTATGCTTTCGGCAACTGACAACTCGATGAGAGCCCGATTTGCAAACGGTTACCGGTTTTATACTTCTAGCGATTATACAACCAACTGCCTCCTGGCTGGTGGCAGCAATGCCTGGAGTACCAGCAGTGACGTACGACTCAAAGAAAATTTTCTGCCGGCAGATGGAGAAGAATTTCTGGAAAGGATTGAAGGATTTGAGCTGGGCTCCTGGAATTACAAGAAGCAGGACCCGAAGCATTATCGGCATTACGGCCCTATGGCACAGGATTTCTTCACTGCTTTTGGCGCGGACCAGTTTGGTATTATTGGAAATGATACCACCATCAATCAGGCCGATTTTGATGGTGTAAACCTTATTGCCATAAAGGCATTGGCTACACGAACAGCCGCATTAAAAGCAGAAAACGATGCACTCAAATCAGCATTGGCCGACCTGCTGGAGAAAATGAACACGCAAGAAAACGCGCTGGTGCAGAAGCTGGAGAAACTGGAAGCCATGCTGAATGCTGCAGGTATCACGAAGGAGTAAAAACAACAGGCTGCTACCATGTCAGGACCATGGGATGTCAAATTAGGTGAACCATTCAGCGCACTGTGCTTCATTGGAAGGGAGTAGTTTTTTATGCAGACGTTTCTTTCCTCAATCTAAATCTGGCTGGTGCATGAAATGTTGATTGTCTGCCATTGCAAGACCCATACCGGCATATTATCTTAAAGCAATATCTTTTTTATGCAAGGTCTTCTCAATTCGCCGCTGTTAGAAACCATCATCTGCCTGGTATTGGTGTATGCTTTGCTGAGCTTGCTCGTCAGCAGTTTTACCGAACTGTTGAACAGCTATTTCCAAAACCGGGGACGCATGCTGTATCAGACCATCTCATCCATGTTTGCCGATGGCATCAATGTAAATTTTGGGCAGTTGCTGTATGGGCACCCTGCCATTCAGAAGATGCGACGCAATATTGACCGGCTGCCGCAATACATCAGCAATGAAATGTTTGCAACTTCCTTGCTCGATGTAGTAGCAGACCACTCCCGGGAATTCAAGTTCAATGATGATGTAAAAGCCATCACAATGGTGCAGGATGAACGTTCGCAATTTGAACGATTCAAGACAACTGTAATGAACATGCAGCACACTCCATTGAAACTGCAATTGATGAATATGGTGGAAAGGTGCGCTGCACCGGCAGAAGGACAACCGGACAACCGCCTTGATGAACTAACCCAACAAATCACACAATGGTATGCCAACCAAATGGAACGCACTTCGGGCTGGTACAAAGCAAGCATTCAATGGAGGCTGCTATGGATGGGCTTGCTTGTTGCGTTGTTGCTTAATGTCGACAGTATATTCCTGTTCCAATCGCTTTACCGAAGCCCTGTACTGCGGCAGCAACTGTTGCCGGTAGCCGAAGCAGCTGCAGAACAATATGCGAAACTCAAAACTGATTCTTCTTTAACCGATTTGCAGCGTGCCTACCGCACAGCCGATTCACTAAAACCAATCATCAAGGGAAAACCCAATGACACAGTAACGGTTGCTTTGGATAAGATACTTGTGCAACTATCAAAAATCGACAGCATCAACCATAAAGCCGACTCACTGCGTGAACAACTCATTGATAAGGTGCAGGAAAATGCGGACCTCGTTGCATCACTTAGTCTGCCCATTGGCTGGCGAAAGGAAAGCCCTCCTTTTTCCTGGTTCAGGAAAATAGAGCACCCAAAAGGATATTTTGAAAAACATCAAAAGGCCTCATTCTGGAATGTTATTTCCTACTTGCTGGGTATTGCCATTACAGCACTTTCATTGCAGTTTGGTGCACCATTCTGGTTTGATGTACTCATGAAACTTGTGAACCTGCGCCGTGCGGGAACCAAACCCAAAGACGACAAATAACTTACTGCTATGCCAGATAAATTCATCAATTCGCATGCACACATCTTTACGGTTGGCCATGCACCCGACTACTTTCTGAAAACGGTAGTGCCATCAAAGCCTGTAGCAAAATGGCTGGAGCAATTTCTGCAGCGCAAACCAACACGCCTTGCATTCAAAGCCATTTACTTCATGGTGCGTAAGGTGGTAGCCCGAGACAAAAGAGACCTGCTGGAACGCTACATCGAATTTCTGGAAATAGGCATGGCTGGCAGCCAGCAGGAAGTATTCGAAAATGTAAGTGCTACCTACAGGCGCTATGGCGACTTTGGAGTAGTAGTGCTCACGCAGGTGCTCGACTGCCTGGATCTCGAAGACAGGCGAAGCATGCACAAGGATATTGTAACCCAGGTTGCAGAAGTTGCGGAGTTGAAAAGGCATGCTGCCTACCAGCAATGCGTTCTACCTTTTTTGGGAATCGACCCACGATCAGCTGTAACACTCAGCCGTGACAACTGGTATGAAAAACACATCAGCAAAGACTATGGTTT